>JBFGDP010000051.1:0-12072 GCA_041580575.1 Christiangramia sp. | reverse complement strand
TTATACTGAGCACGCTTTCCAGTGGAGGAGAATCACTATAAGCAGATATGCTGATATTATAAATGATTATTTAGGGGATAATTCAGATTTAGATGAAGATAATGATGGGGTATTGGATCTTAATGACCAATGTCCGGGAACTCCTTCAGGAACCAATGTTAACGATAAAGGTTGCCCGTTACTGGAATTATCGCCGAATAATTTCAAACTCTCCACTAAAGACGAAACTTGTTTAGGTAAAAATAATGGTCAGTTCGTGATTGAGGTTGCAGAAGAACACAACTATGTGGTCGACCTGAATGGTGAAAAACATGAGTTCAATCTCGGACTGTCTTTCGAAGCCCTGGCACCGGGAGCTTACACAGCATGTATTATGGTAAGAGAGCAGCCCCAAACCAAAAAATGTTATGAATTTGAAATAAAGGCAGGTTTAACACTCAATGCACAAAGCTATATTTCGGGAAGATCGATGGCTATCAAAATTAAAAATGGAAGCGCCCCTTATAATGTGGAATTAAATGGTAAAAACCTGGGAACTTACTATGATAAAAAATTCGAAATTCCAATTGAAGATGGTGGCAGGCTAAAAATAAGTTCTGCTTATTCCTGTGAAGGAGCGATAGAAATGTTGGTTTCCAGTGAAGAATCCATACATCTTGTAACAAATCCTGTAGACCAGGTCGCAGAGCTCATATTATCAAAACCATATCAACAAGTACCACTAAAATTATTTAATAGCTCGAGCCAACTGGTACTGTCTTCAGTGAACGAACCTTCAGAAAGGAACAGGCTATTCATAGACGTTTCTTCACTGCCTGAAGGCGTTTACTACGTGCAGATACAGTTGGAAAAATTACATACTATAAAATTGATCAAACGATGAAGTTGAGCCATCTATTTTTTTACACTACAACAATAGTTACGATTTTTAGTTGTTCCAAGGCTGACGTAGAAGAACAGGCAGAAAAAAAGCCTTTTAATCACGCTCCGTCCATTCCGGTATTGGTCATTCCACCGGCAAATATGGAGTGTGCATATACCTCTCTTACTTTTGAATGGAATGTTTCTACAGATCCCGAAGATCATGAAGTCAGGTATAAGCTGCAGGTTGCAGAAAATTCAGATTTTACTAACCTTTTTCAGGATTTGGAGATAAGAGATAACTATAGAAGTTTGGAATTAGATAAGGGCAAAATTTATTACTGGAGGGTAATGGCAATAGATGAGAACCAGGCCGAAAGCCAGTATTCAGAAACAAGATCTTTTTATACAGAGCCAAAACTTACTTATAATTCCATACCTCAGAACCCAGGATCTGAAATTCCGGCAAATAATTCTGAGGTTCAGCAAGAATCTTTAACCCTTCAATGGGAATGCTTAGACGGAGATGGAGATCAATTGACCTATGATCTCTTTTTCGGTCTGGAAAATCCGCCCAGCCTCTTTCAACAAAACCTGGAAAACACTTTCCTGGAGGTAAATCTTGAAAGTGATAAGGTGTATTACTGGAAAGTGGTGGCAAAAGATCCACATGGCGCAAAATCAATAGGAGAAATCTGGAAATTTAAAACTAATTAAATAACTACCAATTACGCGTAAGGCTCAGGTATACTGGCCGACTTTAACTAAGCATGTATAATTTTTAATGGATATAATCCTTCTATTTGGATATATTCCAATTAAAAAGTAATTTTCCCCCATGAAAGATGCTAAGTTCGCCATCACCGATATTGAGACCACCGGGAACGGTATTAAAGGAAACAGGATCACCGAGATCTGTATAATGATTGTCCAGGACGGGAAAATTATAGACCAGTATTCCTCGCTGGTTAATCCTAGTCAATCCATTCCCTTATATATTGAAAGCTTAACCGGCATAAATGATGAAATGGTTTGTGATGCGCCTCACTTTTCTGAGATCGCAGACAAGGTTGAAGAGATTACCAAAGAATGTATTTTTGTTGCTCATAATGTTAGTTTCGACTACAACATTTTACGAGCTGAATTTTCTCAAATAGGCAGGGACTTTAAAAGAAAGCGCATTTGCACGGTAAGACTTACTAAAAAACTAATTCCGGGTCTTTTTTCTTATAGCCTGGGGAATATATGTACCAGCATCAATATTCCTCATTATGACCGTCATCGTGCCGGTGGAGATTGTGAAGCTACCGTCACCCTTTTTCAACGATGTATTTCCCTGGATCCTGAATATGAGGTGATCACTGAATTTCTAAACAGGAAGACCGGAGCATCATACCTGCCTCCTAATTTCAAAAACTCTGATTTTGAAAGACTACCTAAAGAGACGGGGGTATATTTTTTTAAAGACAAGGATGGGATTCCCCTTTATATTGGAAAAGCAAAGAACATTAAAAACCGGATTAAATCCCATTTCCAGGAGCGGTCCAACAGAAAGTATAAATTGATGCAGGAAACCTATAGTATCGATTACGAACTTACCGGTAATGAGTTTCTAGCTTTACTCAGAGAATCAGATCTTATTCTGAAATATTATCCTAAGTACAATAAAGCTCAAAAAAAATATGCCAAGCCATATACTTTAACCTCCTATCACAATCAAAAAGGGATTGAAGTATTTGCACTGCATAAAAATAAACTAGCCCCGGTTAGCTGGATGAAATTCTATACCCGTGATGAAGCCATAAAATTTATGGAAACGGTTTGTGAAAAATTTGAATTATGCCCAAAATATTCCGGTTTGCAGCGAGGGGTAACAACTTGTGATCATTATAAAATTCGTACATGTAGCGGAGTTTGCAAAGCCGAGATTGAAATCGATGAATATAATGACAGGGTGGCCAGGGCGCTGGATTTTATTAACGGATATGAAAATTCATGCCTCATTATGGAAAAAGGAAGAACCAGGGATGAAAAGTCATTTATTTATCTCAATAAAGGCCGGTACGCCGGGTATGGTTTTATTGGTAATACAGAGGATTTCTCTCATCCCGAAGACTTCAGGAATTATTTGATCCCGCAAAAGAATTCGAGCTATACAGATCGACTGGTAAGTAGATATTTAAATACTCGAAAGAATCTCATCAAACATCCACTGGATACTGGTGAGGAAGTTAAGGTTCCGGAAACTCAGGAATGGTTTGGTTAAAAATAATTTACGATGCTCTAATGGGAATGAGACCAACTTAAACCATTCTTATTCTAACTTTTTTCTTCTTTAAACGGGAATTATCCAGGGCCTGGATCACAGCATCCGCCTTTGCTGCAGCAACAGAAACAAAACTACAATCCTGTTTAAGTTCGATCGTTCCCAGTTCTTCCTTTTGAAGATTCCCCTGTTTAAAAAATAAACCGGCAATATCACCCTTAGAGATCTTATCCTTTCTTCCGCCAGAAATGAACAGCGTTTTCCAATCGGTTTCCTTCTCAATAGGTTTTGAATCCAATATTTGAACAGGAGCTTCCTGGATGAATTCCGGCAGATTCTCTTTTTCCCATTTCAGCACATAGGCTGTTCCTTTGGCATCCATTCTCGCGGTTCTTCCATTTCTATGGGTGAATTCTGCCTCCCTGAACGGAAGTTGATAATGAATAATAAAATTGAGCTCCGGAATGTCAATACCCCGAGCCGCCAGATCGGTCGCGATAATGATCCTATGAGTTCCATTCCTGAATTTTATCAAAGCCCTTTCCCGGTCCTGCTGTTCCATTCCACCGTGAAAGGTTCCATGTGGAATATTATTTTCGGTTAAATATTGACTAACGCGTTCTATACTTTCTTTATAATTACAGAATATAATGCCGGGTTTATTGCCGATATGGCCTAAAAGCGATTTAAGACTTTCAAGCTTATCTTTATCTGGCGAATTAATTGTCTTCACCTTTAATAAAGGAGTTTCCTGTGACAGGAAATCGATTTTTTTCGCATCCTTCATTCCCACGAATGCAGAAATTTCTACGTTTTGAGTAGCAGAAGTAAGGATTCGCTTCTCGATATTAGGGAGTAGATCAAAAATCTCAACCATTTCCTCTTTAAAGCCAATTTCCAGAGATTTATCGAATTCATCCAGAACGATCGTTCTAATGTTTTCTACAGAAAAAGTTTCCCTTCTTAAATGATCGGCTATTCGCCCCGGAGTGCCAATAAGAATGGCCGGGACATGTTTTAATTCGATTTTATCCTTGACCGAAGATCTGCCTCCATATACCGCATTGGCTTTAAACCCCGTACCCATTTCCCTGAGCACCTGCTCAATCTGTATGGCCAACTCTCTGGAAGGAACCAGGATCAACCCCTGTACATTGGCCACACCGGCATCTAGCTCTTCCAGAATGGGAAGTAAAAAAGCAAGTGTTTTTCCAGTTCCCGTAGGTGATAATAGAATTGTATTCTTTGAAGATCTAATAGCTTCTACTGCTTCCAGTTGCATTGGATTCAGATGAGTAATCTTCAACTTTTTGAGGATCTCCCCCTCGGTTTTGATGTTATTAGCCATTTGGCAAAAGTACAGCTAATTAGCAGAGTTTAGAAAATTTGAATTCGTTTACCTTTGAAGCAGATTTAATTTCTGAAAATGCATCCTAAAAACCTTCATAAAGACTCTTACGATTTTACAGCTTTAGTAAGCACGAATCCAGAACTATCAAAATTTGTCTTTCTGAATAAATATGGTACTCACACCATTGATTTTGCGAATCCCGATGCGGTATTGCAATTGAACAGGGCATTGCTGAAGCTTCATTACCAGGTTGAAAACTGGAGTATTCCAGAGAACTATTTATGTCCGCCAATTCCCGGCAGAGCAGATTATGTTCATCACCTGGCAGATCTTTTATCTGAAGAAAAAATCAAGCAGCAGATCATAGGTCTGGACATTGGCGTGGGAGCCAATGCTATCTATCCCATACTCGCCAATCGACTTTATGGATGGAAAATGCTGGGAACAGACATTGAGAAAATATCTGTTGAAGCTGCCAAAGCGATTATCCAGGCCAATTCAAATCTTTCAGAAAATATTGAGATCCGCCTGCAGCAAGATCGCGGAAGTATTTTTAAAGGTATTATCAGAGAAAATGAATTCTATCATTTCACGATGTGTAATCCACCGTTTCATGCCTCAGAAAAAGAGGCAAATAAAGCTTCCGCAAGAAAATTGGAAAACCTGGGATTAACAGATTCTTCAAAATTAAACTTTGGAGGTCAGGCTAATGAACTCTGGTGTAAGGGCGGAGAAGCTTTATTCCTAAAGAGAATGATTAAAGAGAGTTCTTTATTCCGAACACAGGTAGGCTGGTTTAGCAGTCTCGTTTCTAAGAAGGAGAACCTGCCAAAGATCCGGAAGCAGTTAACTAAAATGGGCGCAGATTTCAGGTTAATAGAAATGGAACATGGCAATAAAAAAAGCAGAATTATTGCCTGGAGGTTTATATGATTTCCTCAAAATTTTTTACACAGGAAAACGTTTAATTATACTCTTGAATTCAACCTCAACATATTAAAAATTAAATGATTACACCAACTTTTACCTTGCATGATTGTGAAAGTTAAAAGGCAAAACTGGCATCATTTGCAATAAATTTCGTAAATAGTATAATATAAGGGATGATTTATTGTGAGACGAAGTGACCTTAATATGAAAAAAACCGAGATTTTTGATAATCTAATCACTCGACTTGAGCAAGGTCTGCCTTATTATCTCTATTACCATAGTGCCGAGCATACCAGGCAGGTACTGGATCGCGCTGTATTTTTAGCCCGGGACGAAGGACTTTCTGAAAAGGAAATAGAATTAATTAAAATCGCGGTGTTGTATCACGATGCAGGATTTCTAATAGGCCGTACAGACCATGAAACAAAAAGCTGTGAACTGGCCACCAGTGAACTACCAGATTATGGTTTTAGCGATGAAGAAATTAAAACTGTATGTGGAATGATCGCAGCTACGAGGATCCCTCAGCAAACGCATAATATTTATGAAAAGATCGTGGCAGATGCCGACCTGTTCTATCTTGGTACCGATGATTATACCTTCTACTCTTCCCAGTTACTTCGGGAGTTAAAACATTTTAAACCGGGAATAGATGAAAATGAATGGCTCGAAATTCAGCTGAATTTTTTAAACGCTCACAGCTTCCACACCACGTATGGAAAAAAAATACTTGCTCCCGTAAAAAAGAAAAACATGGAAGAGTTGATAAATTCCCATTCGGCCAAATAAGCTGAAAAGCAATTCATTATTCTTTTCAGGTTTTTATTAATAGAACTCTATTAGTAACTGGGTAATTTGAAAAGTTCTAGGAAAATTAGAAAAATTGCTCTAGCTTTAATTTACAATCTAGTTATCGAGTAAGAATAGCATAGGTGAATATTTTCAACCTTATTCTTTAACTAACCAACCGAGGAAAGGGATAATTAATATTATCCCTTTCCTATTTTATATTGATAGCTTATCGATATTAGAATTTTTAATTTCTGAAAACCAATTAGAGATATATCAAATAAATTTTCGTTATTGGAATACTCAAATTTTCCAGACTTATTTACATGATAGATCTAGCCGTCATTGATTATATTCTAATCTTTTCCTTTTTTGCCATCACTCTTGGAGTAGGTTTTTACGTTTCAAAAAAATCGGGTAAAAGTTCTTCGGAATATTTCCTTTCTGGTAAAACGATGCCCTGGTGGCTACTAGGAGTATCAATGGTGGCCACCACCTTTTCTACAGACACCCCCAACCTGGTTACAGATATAGTTCGCAACAATGGTGTATCAGGGAACTGGGTTTGGTGGGCCTTCTTACTCACCGGTCTGCTAACGGTATTCATCTACGCTAAGCTTTGGAGAAAATCGAATGTGAACACCGATATCGAATTCTATGAACTTCGCTATGGCGGAAAACCGGCAAAATTTCTCAGGGCGTTCAGAGCGATATATTTAGGGGTTATATTTAATGTTATGGCCATGGCCGCAGTAACGCTGGCGGCAATAAAGATCGGGCAGGTAATGTTAGGTCTGTCTGCTCTTGAAACAATAGGTCTTGCCGGGATCGTGACGGTTATATTTAGCACCATGGGAGGTTTTAAAGGGGTGGTTTACACAGATTTTATTTTGTTTTTTACAGCCATAGTAGGAGGAGTTGGCGCAGCTTATTATTGCGTTAATCTCCCAGAAGTTGGCGGTTTAGAAAGTCTTTTAACCCACGAGAACGTTACCGATAAATTAAGCATAGTACCAGATTTTAGCAATACCGAATCTTTAATTACTCTATTAATTATTCCGCTGGCCGTGCAATGGTGGAGTGCATGGTATCCGGGAGCTGAGCCTGGAGGTGGAGGCTACGTTGCTCAAAGAATGTTAGCGGCAAAGAATGAAAATCACGCCATTGGGGCTACCTTCTTTTTTAATGTATTACACTATGCTTTGAGACCCTGGCCGTGGATCCTCGTAGCCTTAACATCGCTGATCTTATACCCCGATGTTGCAAGCATTCAGGAGGCATTCCCAAATGTAAGCCAGGATAAATTAGGCCATGACCTGGCATATTCTGCCATGCTTACCAAATTACCTGCTGGCTTGTTGGGATTGGTCATAGCATCACTCGTCGCTGCGTATATGTCTACCATATCCACGCATTTGAATTGGGGCTCCTCCTATATTGTAAATGATTTTTATGCTCGTTATATCAAAAAAGAGTCTACAGAGAAAGAATTGGTGAATGTGGGACGAATCAGCACTGTAGTTTTAATGGTTATAAGTGCGACGCTCGCCCTGGTTCTGCAAAATGCCTTACAGCTGTTTAATATCATTCTTATGTTTGGCGCCGGTACGGGATTAATTTTCCTACTGCGATGGTTCTGGTGGCGAATAAATGCCTGGAGCGAGATCACCGCAATGCTAGTCTCAGGGATCATATCCATATTATTCAATTTTACCGGCATGGGAGTTCTGGTTTTTGGTGGAATAGACCAGGCTACCAATACTGAGGTTACTGGGATTCTTCCCGGTTGGGCGACCTATCCGGTGATAGTACTTATTACTACGATTTCATGGTTGCTGGTTACCTTCCTAACCAAGCCGGAAAGTACCACTACTCTCATCAATTTCTATAAACGCACACAACCAGGAGGCCCGGGATGGAAGAAAATATTTAATAGCACAACGGCCAGGTTTGAGAAAAAAGAATGGAATGTCCCTTCTGGAATTCTTGCTACGATTCTGGGTTGTTTTACGATCTACGGCGCTTTATTCGGAACGGGATACTGGATATACGGGCAGTACATGAAAGCCTTCATATTAACAGTGACAGTAATCATTCTATCCCTAGTTTTAAGGCGGTTATGGTACAGAATAAAATCAGATGTTTTTTAACAAAAATTGCTCCCAAGAGGAGCAATTTTTTTATGTTTATCGTGTTACTGATTTTAGAAATAACAACCGCCTCCACGACGTCTGCCTGCATTAGCAGAACTGTCAAAGATCTTAAAACTAACGCTTAATAATATCTGGTTCAATCTACCATCATCAAAATCGGCAGTATTGATCCCGTAACCATCACTACCACCATTTACGATATTAATAACATAAGGTTCTGGAGAAGCCAGGGTTCTATCATATCTAAGGTCCAACTCAAACTTGCCAAAGGCAGCCTTGATTCCAGCCTGCGCTGCTAAAGGACTGTTTTGCACTATAACCGGCTGGTCTGGTTCATTACCTTCAAGGGTGGCATCCAGAATTTTTTGATACGCGGGCCCGGCATAAATATCAACAGGACCCCATACATTGTAACCTAACAGTAATGGCACACTAATTTTTTCAACGGCATAGATCGATGGCCGGGTTGGAAAAGCGAACTCAGTTTCCATTGCACTATAAATAAGTTCAGGTCGCAAGAGAAACTTCTTATACCTCAATTCAAAAAACCCTCCAATGTGATATTTCCATTTGGAATCGGCCTCAACGGTTCCTCCAAAATCTGATCCACCACCTACTCTACCGGTGATCTGGCCTCCTGATACATAACTGGGACCTCCCTTAATACCAAAGCTAAATTCCTGAGCGTTAGATGCTGAAAAGCATAGTAAACCAACAATAAATAGATATAGTGCTTTATTCATAATCATAGTATAATTCGCGGACTATCGGGGTTAAATATATCAATTTAAAAAACTATTCAAATAGTAGTACCCATGTTTTTAACGCAAAAATTCAAAATTCAGTATTAGGGAAATAAAAAAAGCACCATGAGACATGGTGCTTTAGATTAGAAGAAGTGTAATTCTTATCTATGCATAATTGGATCAGGATTTCCATCAGGATCTCCGTTAACGGTTCCATCTGTACTAAAACTTCCCCAAAGAAGAATTCCGGCTGCATGTGGCGCAGCCATGGAAGTACCACTAATTGTGTTATAACCGCCGTCCTTCCAGGTTGATTCTATGGCAACTCCTGGAGCAGCATAATCTACCGGGCTACCATAGTTAGAGAATGACGCAAAATTATCATTAATATCCATGGCAGAAATCGTATACACTGCAGGACCATTAGCTCTGGCAGGCGAATGATTGTTTGCATCATCACTTTCGTTTCCGGCTGCAAGAACAAATTTTACACCATTACCAGATGCTGCTACTACAGCATCATCAAGCGCTTGTGAAATTGGACCTCCCAGGGAAAGATTGGCTACATCCCCGTTGGCAGCATTTGCCCCTACGTGATCTACTCCTTTAATTACCCCTGAATATGATCCGCTACCTCTGGAATCAAGAACCTTTACCGGAATCACAGTTGCACCGGCGGCAACCCCGATTACTCCAACATTATTATCGATGGCTGCAATAGTACCCGCTACGTGAGAGCCATGACCATTTCCATCATCTAATGATCTCGCATCTTTTCCAGAAGTAAATGCATTATATCCACGGGATGCATCCACGTTAAGATCCTCATGGTCTAGATCTATACCTGTATCTACTACCCATGCCGCATTGCTTCCACTATATGTGGCTGCCCCACCTACACGGGTGATTCCGTAGGGAATAGATTGAGAAGCAGATCCGCCTCCACCTGGCTTGCCTTTACCTCCCGGTGCCAAAGCAACGATATGGTCTTCTTCAACATAAGCTACCTCTTTTCTTTTTCTTAATGCCTCGGCTCCTTCTGCACTCAATTTAAGAGCAGCACCATTAATAGTCTTACTATAAACAGTTAGAACCTCTCCTTTAATTCCGGCATCAGACATTAATTTCAAGGTTTGAGATTTCATATTTTCCTGAGACTTGGCATAGCTCAATTTGTCATTCTCCATGCTTCTGGTGAAATCGCTTTTAAAAACTACCACATACTGGCCAGGAATCACCTTGGAGCTCGAAGGAGCTACCATTTCGATATTCTCGTTTTGAACCTCAGAGTCCTGATTACAGGAGGTTAAGAAAGTAGCCGTTAGAGCCGCTACTCCTAGTACTTTTAGTGTTCTTACTTTCATTAATTTTAAGTTTAGGGTTAAAATTTGGTTAATTTGCGGGTTAAAAGTACATTTATATAGATGAAACGCAAATTTTTTTAAGATTTTATTGAGATAAAGGCAAAAAAAATAGCTATTGAATCAATAGCTATTTTTTCTGACAGTATTAATTTTTCCTAATCCTCACTGGTTTCTCCATCCCATTCAGAAAAACCACCAATCAAATTATAAGTTTCATTAAAGCCCATTTGATCCAGTAAAGTACAGGCCTGAGAACTTCTTTTGCCCGAGCGGCAATAAATATAGTAATGCTTGGACTTATCCAGTTTTTCTACTTCATTGATAAAACCCTGGCCTTTATAAATATCAATATTTATAGAATTTGGGATATACCCTTCTTCTACTTCTTCTTCGGTACGAACATCCAGAATTACGGCTTCTTTATCCTTTTGTATTTTTTCCTGCCATTCTTCCTGACTTAACTCTTTCATAGTATTAACATTAAAATTATTGATAATGTAAATATAAGGTCATTTTTTTTTCTTCAGACTACTTCTGGCAGCCGGTAACAACTTTAACAGAATATTAGAACTGTACAAAATAAAACTCTATATATTTGTATATACAATAGTTGTTTATACAAATGAATATCGAAGAGCAATTAAAAACCAGTACAAAATTACCCGAATCAAGGAAATTGGTTCTTAATCTTATTGTAACTGCTAGTCACATAAGTGAAAAATTGGCAGAAGCGCTTAAGCCATTCGAGATTAGCAATCAACAATTCAACGTTCTCAGAATACTAAGAGGACAAAAAGAAAAACCGGCGAACCTTTCTACAATCCAGGACCGGATGGTTAATAAAATGAGCAACACTACCAGGCTGGTAGATAAATTGGTAGACAAGAAGCTGTGCGAAAGGATTGTTTGTCCATCAAACAGAAGAAAGGTAGAAATTAGGATTACCAAGAGGGGCATGGAGTTACTTGCAACACTGGATCCCATTATCGATAAGGTTGAGAACGACTTTGCCGGAAAAATAAATGAAGAAGAATTAATATCACTAAATACAAGACTAAATGAACTTAGAAGTTAATACACAGACCAGTTACAACGAAGATCTTAACTGGAGATATGCCACTAAAAAATTTGATCCCAGCAGGAAAGTAAGCGAAGAAGATCTTAACGCATTGTTAGAAAGCATTCAGTTGACAGCCTCCTCGTACGGACTTCAGCCCTATGAAGTTATTGTAGTAAAAGATCTTGCAACCAGAGAAAAATTGAAAGCTGTGGCCTGGAATCAGAATCAGATCACAGATGGGTCTCACTTATTGGTTTTTGCTAATTTAAGATCTGTTACCAAATCATATGTTGATGCATATTTAAACAATATTGCCGGTACCAGGAACATTTCCAGAGACGATCTTAATGGAATGGAAGAAATGATCCAGAATACAACCTTACAATTATCTCCAGAAGCTCAAAATACCTGGGCTGCCAAGCAGGCTTATATCGCATTGGGGAATTTACTTTCTGCAGCGGCAAATTTAAAAATTGACACCTGCCCCATGGAAGGTTTTGATGCGGCCAGTTTTGATGAAATACTGGGATTACATGATAAAAATTTAACCAC
>JBFGDP010000050.1:0-12115 GCA_041580575.1 Christiangramia sp. | reverse complement strand
GTCCACCCAAAGATTATATTTCAATTTATATACATTTGTACAAAATGTTCAATATTATACAATGAAACCAATTACTACCTGTGTTCATGATATTATTCGTCACCAGCCTTTCCTGGATGATGCAATCGCCAGGGATATCGTTAATTTTAGCGGTTTGGCGGCAGATATTCAACCGCAAGTAGAGCAGGAAATGCGAAAACCTGTAAAACAGGGAAGTATCATTATGGCCCTGAGACGTTATGCCCCGAGCAGAACAAAGGTGAATATGAAAAGTCTCCGGGAATTAGGAGATATCATTGTTAGGTCTGGAATTACCGAATACACCTATCTCAATTCGCAAACCATTATTTCAAATAAGGCAAAGTTACTGGAAGCAGTGAAAGACCAGACAGGTGTTTATTTGAATTACTCCAGTAATTATCAGGAAAGTAATATCCTTGTATCCTCTTCGCTTACCGATCTTGTAGAAAAATGCTTCAGGAATGAAGTAAGGGTTTCAGTAAAGAATGAATTATCTTCTATTACTATAGCTTTACCTAAAAACAGTTCCCAAACTGTGGGTCTGTATTTTTATATTTTTAAGCTATTAGCCTACGAGGGAATTCCCGTATTCGAAATGATCTCAACCTCTAATTATTTTGCTTTATTTTTGGAGAAGGAGTATGTAAACAAGGCTTTCTTGCTTATGAACGAGATCAAGAATTGATCTACCAATAGCCAAAAAATACGCCTGTCACAGCTACTATGGTTAACACTATGACCATAATAATGGCTATATAAATATTATTATTACTATTCCTGGAGGACAGCCTGGAAAAATCTATTTCAGAATTCTCCTGACTTGAATTTTTAGTTGGCATATTTACAGCAATTTTTACTGAAAGTCCGTTAATATACTAAAAATCAAACAACTGTTTATCCCAAGTTTTAAACTTTTCATAAATAAAGACTTCCCAATTCTTATTGCAGCTACTTTTGTCTTCTTAAAATATTATTATGAAAAGTATTATCAGGGCTATACTAGCAGGATGGGGAGCCAAAAAACTGGGTGGTGGATGCGGCTGCATCGGGACGATCGTCGTCTTTATTATTCTTTGGATCATCCTGGGCTACTTAGGATTGGGCTAGTTAATTATAGTCCCTTATAAGGTTTGTCCATTCCATACTTTTTAGGGTCCTAATCAGGATAGGATCAATCTTTTTCTTTAATTCTGAATTCTTCGGGAAAGCATAACTATAATAGTCCTTCTTTAGACTTTGACCTAGGATCTCCAGTTCATCTGAAAGGTTAGACCTTTCTATCTCAAATTTAAGAATAGGTTCATCATATATGAATAGTTCAGTCTTTTCATTTAAGACCTCATATATGCCTTCATATCCATTATTTACTGTATTATTTTCTATATCATAAAGTTCAAGTAGCTCCTGGGAACTAGAGCTTTTAACTGTAGTTACTTCGAACCTTTCTAAATCCTGAATATTCGTTATCTCTTCATTAATACTTTTAACGGTAAGCGATGAAGCGATACCTGCCGTAAAACTTGAAATGATAATAACGGCCATAAACATCCATATTAGGCCCACTACCCTACCGCCGGTAGTTTTTGGTGCTTTATCGCCATATCCTACAGTGGTCATGGTTACTGCACTCCACCAAAATCCCTGCATGATTCCTTTAACATTACCTCCGAATTCTTCATGATTTTTTTTTCTCTCAAAAGTCCATACCAGTATCCCAAAAATGAGAATTACGAGTAACAGCAGTCCAACAATGGAGAAAAAATCCCAGCTGAAAAAATTTTTAAGCTGGTTAAGTATTGTTGATTCCTTTCGTTTTAAAACGCTGGTGTGAGAAATAAAATATGGTTGGGAGAAATCCATGCGCAGCATCCTTTTATCTGTAACGGTAATTGGGTTTACACTTAGATCTACATCGCCTTTATCAATAGCATTCAGCAACTCATCCAGGTTGTCAAATTCTTTAAATTCGTAGGAAGCCTGTAATTGCTCATTGACCATTTTCCAGGAAGCAATACTTAAACCAGAATAGCCTTGGTGCCGTTTAATTACAAAAGGTGGTGTTTCGGTTATACCTATAATCAGTTTCTTATTCTGAGGCAAGGAATCGCCCTGGTGGGAGTAACTGTTGAAAGAACAAAGTAGAGCAATTAGAATTAAGCAGGTCTTTGTAAAAAAAGGCATTGTAATTTTTTTTAATGTCCGAAGATACTAAAGTGATCGAAATTCGGATCCCTATAGAATGGAGTCTTTTTTAAACTTATAGGAAATATTTAATTTCTTCCTTCCAAAGTTTTTTGCCTTTTTTACATTTTTCCCCATATAGATATCTATACGGTTCCGCCATCTATGATGCATCTTATCTTTTACGAGGAAAATTCCATCAAAACCTTCGATCTTCACTTCAGCATTATGATCAAGGCCTAATTTTATGAGATCCCTGGAAACCGCGATCGCATTCATACCCGGACTTAAAGTATCTCCCCAGGCAGTTATCCTGGGATTGTGTAAGGTCTGGGCTCTTACAGAATTGTAAGCAGTAGCGGTAACACATAAGGTTACCCATTCTTTCTCATCATCAGCATTGTTAGACCGCTTGCAAGAGCTAAAGACTAAAAAGCCTAAAAGCAATAGTACTGAACCAGAACTAATAAATTTCTCAAAAAGGTAATCTCTATTATGGACCATAGATTTTTATAAGGTGAAACCTTCGGGATATTCTCTTCTCACAAACCGGTTCGCTTCATCAAAATTAGTGACCTGCATATTCTCTGCATCCCATAACATTTTGATATCTCTTCCAGGATAATAAATTTCCTCTTTTCCCTTATTATTCTTTCTCGTTTGCTGGATATCGTAGCCACGAATAGCGAGATTGGCCACAAGTAATGATTCTGTTAATGGTCCGGCAATATCAAACGGCGAACTTAATGGTTTTTCTCCATAACCTGCGATGGCAGCTTCCACCCATTGTGCGTAATGACCATCCATTCCCCCAGGTACTCGGGCGTATTTTTCTGGCACTCTGGTTTCTTCTGTTTTCGACGTTGGCAGTAATCTTGGATTTAAACCATAAGTATCACACATCATTTTTCCTTTAGTACCGATGATCAAAACTCCATTACCACCGTCACCAAAGGTCTCATCAGGACCTAATTCTTCTGGCCGCATTGGTTTTATTCCACCATCCATCCAATGCAATTTAATATTCTCAGAATCTGGATTTTTCCCGGCAAAACTCATGATGACGTGACTCGAAGGCGGGCAACTTTCTGGAAAATATCCTCTCTGGAATTCATCTACATATACACTACCTACACTGCATTCAACCTCCGTGGGATATTTTAGATCAAGTACGCTGAAGGCCGGCTCTATAAGATGACATCCCATATCCCCCAGTGCGCCGGTGCCATAATCCCACCATCCTCTCCAGTTAAAAGGTACCAGGCCATCTACATATTCTTTATAGGGAGCAGTTCCCAGCCATAATTTCCAGTCAAGTTCCCTGGGAACCTGTGACGATTGCTGAGGCCAGGATATACCTTGCGGCCATACCGGCCGGTTTGTCCAGACATGTACCTCCTTTGCCTCACCTATTACACCGGCATCATACCATTCTTTCATTCTTCGCACGCCATCACCAGATGCCCCCTGGTTTCCCATTTGGGTAACCACCTTATATTCGCTGGCGGCTTCGGTAAGTTTGCGTGCTTCATAGATATCATGGGTCAATGGTTTTTGTACATATACATGTTTCCCACGATTCATTGCTGCCATAGCCTGTACTGCATGATTATGATCTGGTGTGGAAATACACACGGCATCAAAATTTGCAGATTCTTTATCAAAAAGTTTCCTGTAGTCTTTATAATATTTTGCCTTGGAGAATTTTTTTCTAGAAGCCGCAGCTCTGCGGTCATCCACATCACAGAGATAGGCAATTTGAGCTTTACCACTTTCATAAAAGCTTATCAGGTCTGACTCTCCTTTTCCTCCCACTCCTATTCCGGCTATTAATAACATATCACTGGGTGCCGTAAAACCTGGTCCCCCCAGGACGTGCCTGGGAACTATAAAAAATCCGGTTGCTGCTACGGTAGATTTTTTTAGAAATTCTCTTCTGGAATTGGTGATATTATTATCCGATTGCATAGGCCAAGAAGTTAGTTTGTCAGATTAAATCCAATTTTGTTGTACATCTGCTTTCAATTTAATGAAAATCTGTCAGAATGCGTCATTATCGGTTATTCTGTCGGGTATTTCGGAATTCGGCAGGGTACTTGCACCTTTCTGCATAAATGGCTGAAAATTAGTTGAAAGCCAAATTTAAAATTGAAAAAATACTTTTTATGAGTCAAGTAAAGCAAAATGACGCCGTTAAGGTACATTACACAGGAAAATTAGAAGACGGTCAGGTTTTCGATAGTTCAGTAGAACGTGGGGAGCCAATCGAATTCACTTTAGGACAGGGTCAACTAATTCCTGGTTTTGAAGAAGGTCTTATCGGTATGGAAGTTAATGAGAAGAAAACTATCAATATACCTAAGGAAGAAGCTTACGGAGAACCAAAAGCTGAATTAATTCAGGAAGTTGAAAAAAGCCAGCTACCGGAAGAACTTAAGCCGGAAGTAGGTATGCCACTTGTATCAAAAGGACCTGATGGTCGTGAGATCAATCTAGTAATCACAGAAGTTAAAGATGAGAGCATTGTAGTAGATGCCAATCATCCATTAGCCGGTAAAGATCTTGTATTCGACCTTGAAGTTGTTGAGATCAAGTAATCCTTTATCATAGAATATTAGAAAAGCCTGAAATTAATTTTTCAGGCTTTTTTGGTTATTTAAAATAAGACCATTGGTTAAGGTTTTTATAATTGTTTTTCAAATAAGCTTATGCTCCTTAATTTAGAGTGAAATCACTAAAAAATTAAGTTATGAAACGAAAAGGATCAGCCGTATGGAAAGGATCATTAAAAGAAGGAAATGGAACCGTTAGTCTTGAAAGCGGGGTGCTAGAGAATGCACAATATTCTTTTAAAGCAAGATTTGAAAATGGAAAAGGCACCAACCCCGAAGAATTAGTTGGAGCCGCACATGCCGGCTGTTTCAGCATGCAACTATCAGCATTTTTGACTGAAGAAGGCTTTGCACCAGATAAAATTGAGACCACTTCAGAAATTACTTTTGAAGATGGAGAGATCACTAAATCCCATCTTATCCTGGATGCTGAAGTTCCCGGCATCAATAAAGATCAATTTGATAAGATCGCTAATAAAGCTAAAGAGAATTGTCCCCTTTCCAAACTATTAAAGGCAGAGATCACGCTGGAATACGATCTTAAATAATAAATAAAAAAAAAGGCCTGAAAATACTTAATGATCAGGCCTTCTGTTTAATCGTTTCGATCGATCTATAAATAGCGTCTTTAATCGTTCTATCCATACGATTGCTGTTTACCCAACTCTGATTGATCTCTAATTCTATCCCTACATAATTTTGCTGAAACATCTTTCTTAAGGCAGTTGTAAAACCGTCTGCTTTACCCAGGTATGGATAATTATATCTAATTTTTAGGTCTGGACATTCAGATTGCAAAAGTTTTTTCCAGGATGACGATAAATCTTTTTCCGGTCTGCGTGCGGGATCATATAATAATCCAATATCAGCATTCCTGATTATATTATTTAAAACCGGCGTAAAGCTATGTACCGATATGTGGACCACGTCATTACCTCTTACAATGAAAGAAGCCACCGCGTCTGTGACCATTTCACGATATGGCCTGTAATAATTATTCAGGATTTTACTCTTTTCACGTTCACCCAGGTTACGGGAGAAGCGGGAATAAAGGCTTGTGTGCCATAAGGATCTATTGGTTTCTACCAATAATCTACCAATCTTCTGATAGAAAATCTCATCTCCCAAAGGAGCAATATGCCGGAAAAGATCATAAGACCCGGGATCATAAGCTTCGTGTGTTTCTAACACTGCAGGATCTGATGCAAATAGGTAGGCATATTCCCCAGGGATATTGGGAAAAGCATGTTCACAGGTGATTACCAGTTTCATGGACGAAACATTCTATTTTCCTGGAGACATTCTGCCAAACGTTTATATACACCTCGTAATTGCTCTTTGGAAAAATCATTTCTTATGGCTTTTAAGATTCGTGTGGCCAGACTCCCGTTTTGCAAAATGAATTCGATGTGCTTTTGATGATCATCACTCATTCTTTTACCCACTAGTTCATACAATTTCTTCCAGATGGTCTTTACGTCAGACTCTTTTTCAAGGTCAAAAATGGCCAGGTATTTTTTGTCTGTCACCAGGGTATTTTCAGCGTTAGTGATCACTTCGTCCAGAATAGATCTAAGTTCATCTTCATGCCAGGATTTTTGATCTTCCAGAGATACAAGTTCCTCAGAAACTAACAACTTTAAAACTTCTATAATAAACGCAGCAATGGCAACATCTGCAGATGGGTTTTCCTGGATATCGATTACTCTGATCTCAATGGCATTCCTGTCAAACCTTGCTATGGCACCTCTGGAATTAAGAAAATGATGGTCTAGGATATTTTCAGTATCAAAAGGTTTGATAGCTGAGGTAATGGGTGCAAAAATCTTCTCTTTATAATCATTTTTATTAAAGACCTGCTCAGGTATCACCTTGCCGGTCATATGCGGAATTTCCTTTTGATTGGTTTTGTAATAATGCATACGGGCATTCTTAAAGCCGGTGAATTTACCGTCTAAAACCGGAGAACTAGCTGCTAAACCTGGAATTAAAGGTAGCAGGATCCGCACTGCTGCATGTAGTTTTTCGAATTCATGGTCATCAAAAAACGGAAGATTTATATGCATACTTTGCACATTGCTCCAGCCATGACCATTACAATCGAAGATGCGATTGTACAGGGCATAGATTTTACTATAATGGTGCTGCCACAATTGGGTTTCGGTTTTAGGATCCATAGTGGGGTGTGCAGCCGTAGGTAACAACATGGTGTCAAACTCCTTCAATAAACCGTTGATCTCCCTGATATTTTCTGAAAATACCTTATCCAGATTTTCGAGATCGCCGGTTGGGCCATTAGTCTTAAGTTCAATTACGTGAGAAACCAGTTCATTACTCCATTCGATCTTACCATTATCAATATCAGATACCAGGGAACCATTTTTTTTGGTAAGCAATTTATCCACGATAGGATTCACTTTTAAACCAGAGCGGTGCACCAGCATATACTCCAGTTCAATACCATATACTTCAAACAGGTGATATGCCATTATATTTTATTTTCTAATCTATTCTTAATTGCAGCAATGATATCCAGGTACACCTGGTCTCCATAGTATTCATCTTCTACCCCTGCGTCGATGTTTGGATTGTCATTGATCTCTATCACCAAGGCTTTAGAATCTACTTCTTTAATATCTATACCATAAAGGCCTTTACCCATAAGTTTTGCAGCTTTTACAGCATTTTTCAGAATCTTCTCAGGAACTTTTTCAATTGGTAAACAATCCGCATTGCCGTCCTGATCATCTTTTTTCTTGGCATCCCAGTTATAGATCTGCCAGTGGCCTTTCGCCATATAATATCTACAGGCATAAAATGGTTTGCCATCCAGCACCCCGATTCTCCAATCATAATCTGAAGGAGAAAATTCCTGGGCGATTACAAGGTCAGATTTTTTCAGCATAGCATTGACCACCTCATAATACTCCTCTTTTGTTTCAGCCTTTTTTACACCGAAAGAAAATGTAGAATCTGGTGATTTAAGCACCACAGGCAGCCCGGTTTGCGTAATCACATCATCTTTATTATCCTTATGCACAATTATGGTTTTGGGAGTAGGAATACCAGCATTATTCAAAGCTTCGGCCATAAATACCTTATTGCAACACTTCAGGATAGCATCTGGATAATCTATAATCGCTATATCTTCCTGTTGTGCTTTCCTGGCAAAAGCATAAGCCTCATTATTAACCTCTGTGCTTTGACGAATAAACAAAGCATCAAATGCAGATAACCTGGATAGTTCTTTTGGTGAAATGATCTCGGTATAAAATCCTTGTTTCTCGGCCAGGTCCACGAATTTTTTAAGTGCTTTGGGATTACTTGGTGGAGCCACATCATTGGGCTGAACAAGTATTGCCAGGTCGTATTCTGCCGAATTTCCCCGGGGTGTATCGTAGCGTTTTTTGGAAAAATATTGTTCAGCAAAGATCAGCATACTTTCTTTATGCTCTGCGGGAATCTCAGATTCTGAAATGGCCTTTATACTTTTTATATTCCATCTTGAACTAAAACTGAATACTACCCTCAAAAAGGGAATTTGAAAATGCCTGAAAAAGGTGGCGCTCAATTCCTTGTATTTAGCTGCTACGTTCTGTCCAAAATATATACTTAACGTAAACTCCCGGGATTTAATATTTTTTAAAGATTGCTGTATGAGATCATCAAAATCTTCTGAAACGATCTTTACAAGTTTCGGCTCTCCCAGGTCAACTATATTTTTAACGGTAGGAATTGCCAAATGCCCCCTAGCCTCGGCTAGTAACGAAACGTAATATCCTTTAGACTGATAGGAATAATTTTTACAAAGATTAAAAACACGCGCCTTCTTCAGCCTGGAATATTCAGGTTTGGTAAGATAATCACGGGAAGAAATGATCTTCACATGTTCCGAAGAAATGGTCCAGGTCTCAGGTTGATTTACGACAATATATTTATTCATTAAATATGAAATGTTTAGATCAAATGTAGAATAATTAATATTCTGGCAATGAATTTTAAGTCGGCCTTAATAGTGTTTGAAAGAAATTATTTGAGGAATTTGATTTCTACCAGATTCGCCGGGGCACCAAGGGATTCATTAGAAATGAATATTCTTCCAGAGGGACTAAAACAAATACCTTCCGGCTGGGGAAATTCTGCCGGGTCCAGTAAATGCATTTCCTTGATCTCTCCTGATTTTTTTAAAATTAAAAGTTTCTGAAATTCAGCATCCAGCACGTACAATTCTTTTGTGACCGGATGAATCCCCAAATCTGAAGGCCTTACTAATAGCCGGGGATTATTAGTTTGAAGGATTTCAAAGGCAGGATCATTATAATTTATTTTTAAATAGGGTTCCCTTTGCAGTTCTTTAGATTTAGGGTCAAAGCTGTAAATACCTTTGTAATCTCCACTATTATCCAGGTTACGATCTTTTACTGATAATAATAACTTGCCATCTTCATTGGCCACCAGTCCCTCAATATTATTGCGATATTCAAATTGCAGTTCAACGATATCAGATTCTTTCTCTATACCACTCAAATTAACAATGTGCAGTTTGCCATTGCTCTCGGCCACCCAGAAGGAACCATTTAAAAAAGTAATGGCTTCATAATCTCCGGGGATACCAAATTTATGACGTTTTATGATCTTAGATGATTTAAGGTCATATACAAATATGATCCCATCCTCATCCTGTATGCAGGCAATTCGATCATCATTGATCCAATATATTCCAGAAACCTCGTTAAGTTCCTGCGGTAGCTCCCATTGTTTAATGATCTTATAGGATTTAGTAGCGTCGTTAAAGTCATAATCATTGGCCTGGTAAATCGCATAAACAACCCCGGCTATAATTAGAACCATCATAATAATTCCTACGGCCCATCGATTCATACTTATAAATTTTCCATCTAAAATTACAGCATTGCCTCCCCCAGGCAAAAAGATTAACAATACTTTGAATGCAATAGTCACGAAAAGTTCTCCATGAAGTCCCTAAACAAGTTAAACAAAAGTTAAAATAGTACCTTTTATAACATAGTACTGTAACGACTTTAAGTTCCCGGCGTCTTTTAAATAGAAACAATCATCAAATTCATCAATTATGAAAAACTTGGGACAAAGAATTAGAATCAGGAAACCTTTTATGAGCACTGAAGCCAATGCATCAGAACACAAAATTCAAAATAAAAGACGTTTCTATTAAATCATCAGAAAATCATCAATCATTTAATTTTTCAATCATGAGAACATCATCAGCAAACACCAAAAGCAGAAAATCTTTTTTGAACACAGAGGCCAATATTGCTTCAACAGGCTTTATAAGTAGAAAAAGATTCAACTGAAAAAATTCATTCATCAACCGTTAAAGCATCAGTTATGAGAAATCTGGAAAGCATCATTCAGGATTTTGGAATAAGCAATGAAGTGGGAATTCACCATCGCCGACCGTTCCTTAATCTAAAAAATTCAGCAGGTCGATTTAAGAGCCATGAACAACCTCATTTAGTATAATTGTTCATCATCCAACCTTATTTGTAGGATTAGCCATCCATAATTATCGGTAAGTCTTACCGATTTTAAGGTAAGTAATAGATATTTTTATAACTATTTGACTTAATCTTCTTAGTATTTGAATTAGCCGGTAAGCATAAGCTACCGGCTTTATTTTTTGGTTAAAAAAGAATTAAAGTTCGTTTAAAAGGTATTCACAGGACTAAACATTATGTTTATTTGCAACATTTATCCATAACGTAGACAAATGTTAGCAAGATTAAAAAAGCACCCCAAATTAAAATGGGCAATTAATATTATTTCAGGTTTAGTTGTTCTTTTCTTTTTATTCTTCGGGAGTATTTATATTGGTCTTTGGGGAAAAATTCCCAGCTCAACAGAGTTAACAGAGCTGCAACAGAATAAGGCGACCCAGGTTCTGGCTTCTAACGGGAAACTAATAGGTAAATTCTATGTTTATGACCGGCAACCTATACCCTACTCTCAATTTCCTGAACATCTTCTTGAGGCACTTATAGCCACCGAAGATGCAAGGTTTTATGAACATGATGGGATAGACAACCGCAGTCTGCTTAGGGTGTTTTTTAAATCTATCTTATTACAGGATGAATCATCTGGTGGTGGCAGCACCATTACTCTCCAATTAGCTAAGAATATTTATGGGCGAAAGGATTATGGGATGTTTGGGATCGTTATTAATAAAATGCAGGAGGCGATCATTGCTAAACGACTGGAAGACGTTTATAGTAAGGAAGAAATACTTGAGCTTTACCTGAATACCGTACCTTTTAGTGATAATACTTATGGTATTGAGAGCGCATCTCTAAAATTCTTTAATAAGCAAACTTCACAACTTAGTCTGGAGGAAGCCGCAGTGCTTGTGGGGATGTTGAAAGCCAGTCATTATTATAACCCCAGGATCTTTCCAGAACGAAGCAGATTAAGACGTGATGTAGTGCTTATGCAAATGGCAAGAAATAATTATTTGAGCCTCGCTGAAGCTGAAGAAGCTAAGCTCACTCCATTGATCCTCGATTATAAAAGTTATAGCCATGACAAAGGCATAGCGCCTTACTTTAGAGAGCAGGTAAGAAAAGACGTAAGCAATGTTCTGGATACCTTAAAGAATAAGGACGGTAAAAAATATAACATTTATCGCGATGGTCTTATCGTACATACTACGTTGAATTATGGCATGCAGCAATTGGCCGAGGAAGCCATGCTGGAACATATGAAAGAATTACAACTGGAGCATGAGCAATCTTATGGTAATAATGCTCCGTGGGTAAAAAACAAAGCAATCCTAAATGATGCAATAAAAAGATCTGGCAGGTATCAGTCTCTTTTAAAGGACGGGCTTAGCGAACCTGAAATATTAAAAAGACTGGAGAAAAAACATCCTACCGAGCTATTTACTTATGATGGTATGGAAACCCGAGATGTGAGTACTATAGATAGTATATCGCACTATCTAAAGTTTCTTAATTCGGGGTTATTGGCTGTAAATCCTGAAAATGGTAGTGTACAGGCCTGGGTAGGTGGAGTTGATTTTAGGTTCTTTAAATACGACCATGTAGCTCAAAGTAAGAGGCAGGTAGGTTCAACTTTTAAACCTATTGTTTATACCGCAGCCCTGGAAAACGATATAGATCCCTGCTCCTATTTTTCTGTTAGAGAGGTAACCTATGAAGGCGGATGGACACCTTCTAACTCATCATCTGAAGGTGAGGACCCCAATATGAATTACAATCTCAAAACAGCACTAAGCAGGTCTATGAATACTATTGCCGTGAAAGTAC
>JBFGDP010000049.1:0-12230 GCA_041580575.1 Christiangramia sp. | reverse complement strand
TTAAGTTTTGATTCCTTCTTGTGTTTTCAAAAAAAATACCATTAGTGATTTGCTGTCAAACTGACACCCTTTGTAATTAATCTCCGGTCATCACGTCTAAAATCGGGCAACTCAAGACAAGCTAAAATATTTAACAAATATTTTGTTTAAAGTTTTGATCAAAAAGGTAAACAAATTTGTAAATTTATCACAGAATTAAAAGTTATGGCGAAGAAGACAGCTAAGAGTAAAGTGGAGAAGAAACCAGGTGAAGACGAAATAATTGCTATCTACATGGATTATGTGCTGGAGCAAGAAAAGACTCCACGCAGTGTATATAAATTCACGAAAGATAATGGTATGAGCGAGCAGGACTTCTATAAATTCTTTGGAAGTTTTGAAGGCCTTAGAAAGGCGATCTGGGATCGTTTCTTTGATAATAGCGTTGCAGTAATGGAGAAGTCTAAAGAATATGCATCATTCGAAAACAGGGAAAAGCTGCTAACTTTCTTCTATACTATATTTGAAGTGCTTACCGCTAATAGAAGCTATGTCCTTTATACGCTTAATGAACATGGACCATCTTTGAAAAGTATGGATCAGCTTAAAAAGCTTCGGAAGAGTATAAAAGGCTATGCCAGGACTTTGATACAGGATCGTAATAGTGAGAAGTCGATGAAATTATTCCAGAAGAATGAAATGATCTTTTCTGAAGGAGTATGGGTGCAATTCTTATTTCTGCTAAGATTCTGGATGGACGACAATTCCCCGCAATTCGAAAGTACAGATGTAGCAATAGAAAAATCTGTTAACACGGTATTCGACCTATTTGATAATACTCCTTTAGAAAGAGTAGTAGATTTTGGAAAATTCCTGTGGAAAGAAAGAATGGCTTAAGCCTTAAGAAAAAGAAATATGAAAACCATAGATAAAATACCCACAGGTAAAATAGGAAGAACAGGAAAACTGGTAACTACCGGAGTAAAGATTGGAGGAAATTACCTGAAGTATTACGGTAAAAAGGCCTTTAATCCAGATCTAAGCAGAGATGAACTGGATGAAGATAATGCTACCGACATTTATGATGGTTTAAAAAGTTTAAAAGGTAGTGCTCTAAAAGTAGCGCAGATGCTCTCCATGGAGAAGAATTTGCTGCCGGGGGCTTATGTGGAAAAATTCAGTCTGGCTCAGTTTAGTGTGCCCCCACTTTCTGCACCTTTAGTTAGAAAAACATTTAAAAAATATCACGGAGAATTTCCGGAAGATTTATATGATACGTTTGCAGCCCAGTCGGTAAATGCAGCCAGCATCGGTCAGGTGCATAAGGCTACAAAAGAAGGGAAGAAACTTGCTGTGAAAATCCAATATCCGGGGGTTGCAGACAGTATCAGTTCAGATCTGGCCATGGTAAAACCTATAGCTTTAAAAATGTTCAATCTTAAAGCTAAAGATTCTGAAAAATATTTTCAGGAAGTGGAAGGTAAGCTGTTAGAAGAAACAGATTATATCCTGGAGGTAAAACAGAGTAAAGAAATCTCTAAGGCTGCTGCCCATATACCAAATTTAAGGTTTCCAAATTATTATGAACAACTTTCCAGCGAGCGAATCATTACTATGGACTGGATGGAAGGTATCCATTTGAGTGAATTTTCAGAAACTAATGAAGATGAAGAAGTAGCGAACAAAATTGGTCAGGCATTATGGGATTTCTATATGTTCCAGATGCATAGTCTCAAACAGGTACATGCAGATCCACATCCCGGAAATTTTATGGTAGATAAGGATCATAATCTTATTGCTATTGATTTTGGTTGTATAAAACAGATACCTGAAGATTTTTATGAACCCTATTTCGCTCTTACCAACAGGGAGAATCTTAATAATGAGGAATTCTTCTATGAAAAATTAAGGGAATTGGAAATTCTGAATGAAGAGGATTCAGAGAAAGAAATAGAATTCTTTGCAGAAATGTTCCATGAGATGTTCACCATGTTCTCTACACCTTTCCAATCTGAAAGATTTGATTTTACAAATGAGGATTTCTGGAGGCATTTAACTGCCCTTAGCGAAAAATATTCAAAAGACCCTGAATTACGCAAAATGAATGGGAATAGGGGAAGCAGACATTTCCTTTATATGAGTAGGACCTTTTTTGGCCTCTACAATCTATTACATGATCTTAAAGCGAAAGTAGATATTCAAAATTTTAGAGTGTATCTCTAATGGTTGATTTATTGGTTAGGTTGTTAGGAAGCGTGTTCGATCCAAATCGAATGCGCTTCCTTATTTTAGGTTAATTCTTTCTTCCAATCTACTCTTATCAAAGTATAATTAAATCTAAATTAATAGACTGGGATAAATTGACGTAATGTTAATGTTTAGTATATTGCGCGTCCATTTTTTTTCATTTTCATTAAATTTAATATCAATTAGTTTTAATTTCATAAAATACCCTTCATGTATCAAACGAAAATTGCAGGATTAGGAAAATACGTTCCGGAAAATGTTGTTACCAATGATGATCTTTCCAGGCTTATGGAAACAAATGATGAGTGGATCACCGAACGTACCGGTATTAAGGAGCGAAGACATATAAAAAAGGGTGACGGTAATACCACTGCCATCATGGGGGTCAAAGCAGCCAGGATCGCTTTGGAGCGATCGGGTATTTCAAAGGATGACATTGATCTTATAGTTTTTGCAACCCTAAGTCCAGATTACTACTTTCCTGGCTGTGGGGTACAGGTACAGGAAATGCTGGAAATAGATACCTGTCCGGCTTTGGATGTGCGTAACCAGTGTAGCGGTTTTATTTATGCACTTTCTGTAGCAGATCAGTTCATTAAAACAGGGATGTATAAAAATGTGCTGGTAATAGGAAGTGAAAATCACAGTGGTGGCTTGGATTTCACCACCAGGGGGCGATCTGTTTCTGTAATTTTTGGTGATGGTGCCGGTGCGGCCGTATTAACCAGGAGCGATCACAACGGGCAGGGTATCCTTTCAACGCATTTGCATTCTGAAGGGAAACATGCTTTGGAATTATCCCTAAAAGGTCCTAGTACCAATTACTGGGTTCCCGAGATCATAGCAGACAATCCTCAGGGTGAAGACATTCCTTACTACCCGTATATGAATGGCCAGTTCGTGTTCAAGAATGCGGTTCAACGTTTTTCTGAAGTTATAAATGAAGGCTTACATGCCAATGGGCTGGAAGTGGCAGACATCGATATGCTTATACCACACCAGGCGAACTTGAGGATCTCCCAGTTTATTCAGCAAAAGTTTAGATTGAGCGATGATAAGGTTTACAATAATATTCAGCGGTATGGTAATACCACCGCTGCCTCTATTCCAATTGCTTTAACCGAAGCCTGGGAGGAAGGAAAAGTGAAAGATGAAGATGTGGTGGTATTGGCTGCTTTTGGTAGTGGATTCACCTGGGGTAGTGCAATTATAAAATGGTAAATTTAAAAGCCCCGAAAGGGGCTTTTTTTATATTCCTTTATAATACTTCCAAAGATCGTAAAGGCCAAAAAAAATAAATCCTACGGCCAGGATCATTCCAAAATTATCATCTTCACCAAACTGTAATTTTTGATAGAGCCTATAGCTCCCATATCCTAGAAATAGAATTCCAAGAATAAGGTGCCATTTATTTCTTACCGGTCTTTGCTCCCGGGTTTCTAATTCTTCGTTATTCATTCCTGAAATCTTTAGGGAAGGTTTCTTTAGCAATAGTGTGAGCTTTTTCAAATTGTCTTTCCAGTACAAATAAAAGAACCTGTCCGGGCAGCCCGCCTCCGAAACCCGCTCTTAAACCAGAATCAAAATCATTGCGAACCCTGGAGTGAATCCCTTCTTTATCAAATAATTCCTGTAAATACTGTACGTTGGTCTCGGGACCGGTGTAGACCCTCTTATAACTTTCTTCTTCGCTCATTGTTTTCTAATTTAAATTCTAAATTACAAATATCACGGCGAGAAAGAGACGTAATTAAAGTGAAATTAACCTTTTTTAGGCGTTGTAAAATTTACTGTTCCAGATATCGGTGCTAAAATTCTTTCCCATTTTAAATCCGTAGAATATAGAAAGCCCTGCGAACCATTTGAAAATGAAGAAAAAGATCATAAAAAATTCAGTGGTGGTTTGCTGTTGGGTGAAGAGACCGTCTGGAACTAAAGATGCTGTTAATATGCTTATGGCAAGGAGCAGGACAATGAAATTTTCTAAAGTCTTAAAAGGCCACATGATCATTTTTCTGAATGGGTGCAGATCATTTCCCCATTTATGAACCAGGTAAAAATAATCATTGCCAATTGGCGCAAAGAGTAATGGGTCATCTGCATTTTCCAGTTTAAACATTTTTGATGGCGCCACAATTTTGAATCCTCTTAAGGTAGTATCGTGGGATTTTTCAATCGCTTTAATTTCCATCAGAGCTTCATAAGGAATTTTTGCCTTGAAGAATTTTGAGTTCAGGAATCGCAATCTGTAGTCTACACATATCTTATGAATGTCGTCTAAGTGAAAGATTCGATTGGTTTCCAATAAATCTGGATTCAGATCGTTTTGTTTTATCTCCCGACCCTGCTCGATCTCTTCCATAATGAGTTGATCCTTTTTACTGGAAGCTGCGAGTAGCTGATGTACTTCTTTTAATATTTTCTCTTCAGAAATTTTCTTATTTCGAACTTTTAGAAGTTGGTGTTCGATATTGGTGCGGGGAAATTTCAGCTTCATTTTCTTTTTCTTTAGCTCCACTAAATTAGGTAATTAAGCCCAGATTTACAATGTAATGAAAGGGAAATACCCAGCCGAAATTCTTGAATTTAGGCTCATACTTTGTTAATTAAATACTAATTGGGGGGAAATTAAAAACCGTCTAATAGCCTTCCTCGTAATTTAAAGTAGATATTAATAATAACGATAATAAAATGAAAAATTTAAGAGTACTAAGTATTTTAAGTATGTTCCTTTTAATAGGAACCATTGCAATTGGTCAAAATGGAAATTCCAGGACTAAAATGGTAGGTGGAGCAGAGATGTATCCTTCAAAAAATATTGTTGAAAATGCAGTAAATTCTAAGGATCATACCACCCTGGTTGCTGCGGTAAAAGCGGCCGGTCTGGTAGACGTGTTATCCAGTGAAGGTCCCTTTACTGTATTCGCTCCAACAAACGCGGCATTCGAGGCCTTACCTGCCGGTACTGTAGAAACATTGCTTAAAAAGGAAAACCTTAAAACATTACAGTCCATTTTGACCTACCATGTGGTCGCTGGAGATTTTAAAGCCGCAGATATAGTTGCAGCAATTAAGAAAGGTAATGGGAAAGCTACATTTACTACCGTAAGTGGGACAGATGTATATGCGATGCTTGATGGAGATAAAGTGAAATTAAAAGATGCGGCAGGAAATATTGCCACGGTTACAATTGCAGATGTGAACCAATCTAATGGTGTAATTCACGTGATTGATACGGTTATATTACCTACGAAATAAGAGAATTTTTTTTAATTGATTTTTATGAAAAGCGGCTTATTGCCGCTTTTCTAGTTAAATAAAAGTCAAATAAACAAACAGCTTTTTTTAGTTCCTGAGTTTCGTTTTACATTCGATCATTATGAAAAAAAGATACATTATGAAGTTCCTGAAATTTTACTCGCTAGCCCTAATTTTCAGTTTTATATTGATTTCCTGTGGTTCCAGTGGGCCTAGTGCAAAGGATGACCTCAAAAAATTAAAGTCGTACAGTTCTTACGCTTTTCTTCCGAATAAGGACACCATTATAAGTCGTAATTTTGATAATAAGGCTATTCAAGAGGTTATTGTGAATTCTATAAATTCAAACTTAAAGGAACAGGGATTTGTGTTAAATAAACGTAATCCCGATATCCTGGTGCATTTTCATCCTATGTTCGATGAGCAAATTGCCGTAAATGCTAATCCGGTATATACCAATTATCCATATTATCGTCCGGGTCATTACATAGGGCCTTATTACCAGGATTACATGTATGATAATTATTTTACCATTCAAAGGTTAAATGGACCGCGGGTAGCACAGGTGCCTTATCGTGAAAGATCTATTGTTATAGATCTTATAGACAGAAGAACCAACGAAATACTTTGGAGAGGAAAATCTAATAAGACCATAGAAACTAAAAGGATCGAAAGAGCTATAAGAGATAATATAGACGAGATCTTTAATGATCAATTTTAACTAACCAAAGGATCAAAAAAAAACCGTGTGAAATTCACACGGTTTTTTTTATTATCTAAGTTCAGCTTTAAGTTCTTTCTCGAACCTATGCTGTAGCTTACCCATCATTTTGTCTACCTGCTTATCTGTAAGAGTTTTGTTTTCGTCCTGGAAGATAAAACTTACTGCGTAGCTTTTTTTACCTTCAGGAAGCTTATCACCCTGGTACACATCAAAAAGATTAACATCGGTTAGCATTTTCTTTTCTGTTTGCCTGGCTATCTGTTCGATCTCATCATAACTAACGGAATTATCAAGAAGCAATGCAAAATCTCTTCGCACACTAGGATATTTTGGTATAGAGGTAAAACGTCTCTTTTGTTGTTTAGCAAGTGCAATTACTTCATCCCAATTAAAATCTGCATATAGAACTTCCTGATCTATATCCATTTTTTTTAGTACCGATCTCTTCACTACCCCAAATTCCACTAGTTTAGCTTTCTTGCTGCTCAATTGAAGCCCTTCAGAAAAAATATCGCTTTTCCCAGATTTTGATTTCAAATCAGAGATTCCAAGTTTTTCGAATATAGCCATGATCACACCTTTTAAATAAAAGAAATTTCCGGTGCCGGCTGCCGTGATCCAGCTATCTGAAGATCTTTCACCGGTAATAAAAAGGCTAAGATGTTTTTTCTCTTCTCTTCCGCTTACGAAAGAATGATAGGTTTTACCAAATTCAAAGATCCTGATATTTGATCTCTTTCGGTTGATATTATAGCTAATCGCTTCAAGCCCGGAAAAAAGCATGCTTTGTCTTAAAACAGAAAGATCCTGGCTTAACGGGTTCAGCATCTCTACCTGGTACTCATCCTTAAGCTCTTCAGAGAACTTATTATAATGAGCAGAGGTTAAAGAATTTGCCATAGTTTCATAGAATCCCTGACCTATAAGTTGCCCGGCAATAAGATTCTGGATCTTATAATCCTCGAATTTTGAGGAATTCGCTACAGAAAGACTAAGCTTATCTCCAAATTTTATATTGTTATAACCGTAAACCCTTAATATTTCCTCGATCACATCAGACTCTCTTTGCACGTCAACCCGGTAAGAAGGTATAGTAAGTCCCATTCCGGTTTCAGTAACATTGTTCACCCTGATTTCAAGTGAGGCCAAAATAGATTTTATAGTCTCTTCTTCGAGATTTTCCCCGATTAGTTTATTTACTTTTTCAAAGGTTAGAAAAACCTGGAAATCCTCGATCTTTTTGAAATAAAGATCATCGATATCACTGGTGATCGCCCCTCCTGAAATTTCTGAAATAAGAAGTGCTGCTCTCTTTAAAGCATATTCTACAGAATTTATATCTATCCCACGTTCGAACCTGAAGGAAGCATCAGTATTTATGGCATGTCTCTTAGCCGTTTTACGAACACTTACAGGATTAAAATATGCGCTTTCAAGGAAAATCTTGGTGGTGGTTTCAGTAACTCCACTGCCAATTCCGCCAAAGACACCGGCAATGCATAGAGGCTTTTCAGCATCACAGATCATCAGGTCTTCCTCGTGCAATTCGCGTTCTATTTCATCTAAGGTGGTGAATTTCGTACCGGCTTCCAGGGTTTTTACGTTGATCTCGTTTCCTGAGATCTTATCTGCATCAAAGGCATGTAATGGCTGGCCCAGCTCATGCATCACGTAATTAGTAACGTCTACCACATTGTTTTTCGGCGTTAAGCCTATCGCGTTTAGCTTGTTCTGCAGCCATTTAGGAGACTCCCCAACCTTAACGTCTGAAAGTGTTACTCCACAATATCTCGGCGCTAAATTAGAATCTTCTACTTTTACCTGAATTTTTAGACTACGATTATCAACGTGGAAACTGCTTACCGAAGGAGTAATTAATTCCAGTTGCTGACCTTTTTGCTGATACCCGGCTTTTAGATCTCGGGCAACACCCCAGTGACTCATGGCATCTGCACGGTTGGGAGTAAGACCTATTTCAAAAACCTCGTCGTTCTCAACCTCGAATATTTCAGCTACAGGAGTTCCGGGAACCAGTTCATTATCCAGTACCATGATGCCTTCATGTCTCTGGCCCAAACCAAGTTCCTGCTCAGAGCAGATCATTCCGTAACTAACTTCACCCCGTATCTTTCCTTTCTTGATCTCCCAGGATTCGCCTTTTTCATCATATAGAACCGTCCCTATGGTTGCCACAGGAACTTTTTGCCCGGTACCAATGTTTGGTGCTCCACAAACGATCTGAACTTCTTCGCCATTGCCAAGATTGATCTTAGTAAGCTTTAGCCTGTCTGCATTTGGATGCGGTTCACAGCTTAGAACATGACCTACCATCACACCATTTAAACCACCTTTTATACTTTGAAAGCTGGAAATTCCTTCTACTTCCAGTCCGAGATCGGTTAATAGTTCGCCAGTCTTTTCGGCGGTTTCAGGTAATTTAATGAACTGTTTCAGCCAGTTATATGAAATCTTCATGAATAATCTTTTTCAGGCAGCAAAGATAGTATTACGAATGGTTTTGTCATAATCTGGAAAGTAATTTTGTACGCATGGTTTACAAACAAAAAAGAGGTGTAATCACCTCTTTTTCTAACGAATTTAAACATTCAAATTCTTACTTCTTTTTCTTTAAATTCAAAGTTCGCACTTTTTCCCCGGTTCCATCTGCAAAAGCATAGACGGTCCAGTCAATGTTCTGTTGATTTTTTACTATATCGAGTTTTATCTTAATCACTTCGTTATTGCCGTTTTTGCATTTTTCCTTTAACTCAAAATGATTCTCATCTATTTCCTTGACCATTCTAGTGGAATTATTAATTCCCCTCGCCTGAATTCTACGTATATAGGATACATCAAACTGGTCCTTGTATGGATTGTATCTCTAATAAGACATCAGAATAGGATTCATTAAGACATATATGGTTCAGTCTATTGCAGGACATTTTCTCTGAACAAGAATAAGATCTGTTCTTTCAGTGATGTCAAATCTGCTCAGTTTACAGGTTTATTAATCGGATAGATGATTCACTCCAGAACAGTTATCTAAACCAACTTCCAAACTTGCCATCCCGTCATTTATCTTTTTTATGTGATTTGAATGTTGTTCTGCGATTTGAATATCTCCAGAGAAACTATCTGTACTGCAGGCATAAAGTATAGCCAGGGCGAATATAAAGTAGAGAAGTCTTTCCATGACAGCGCGTTTTAAAAAATAAGGAAGATCAAATTAAGGAAATGAGGGTTTTCCCCCATTTTTTGTCATAATTTTTCGATGTAAAGCTTAAATTTCTCGGTGTAGATTCCATTTCATTGAAAATGAGCTGCTTATTTAGCTGATATAATTCCAGATTGTTTTATTTTTTACCAGCCGGGCATAGGCATTTTTTATATGCAGGTTTTGGTCCTGGCTTAAATTAGGATCCTCCTTGAGAATTTTTGAGGCATAATTTCGAGCTACCTGCAGTATGGAATTATCTTTTACGATATCTGCGATCTTCAAATTCAGTACTCCGCTTTGTTGAGTGCCCATAAGGTCGCCGGGTCCTCTCAATTTAAGATCAACTTCGGCAATCTCAAAGCCGTCATTAGTTGCGGTCATGGTTTCGAGACGTGTTTTGCTGTCGTTACTCAGTTTATGTCCTGTCATCAGGATACAGAAACTTTGTTCAGCACCACGGCCCACCCGGCCTCGTAACTGGTGTAATTGCGAAAGGCCAAAACGTTCTGCGCTTTCAATGATCATAACACTCGCGTTGGGTACATTCACCCCAACTTCTATAACCGTAGTAGCAACCATGATTTGGGTTTCACCGCGGACAAATCTATCCATTTCATAATCCTTATCTGCGGGTTTCATCTGCCCATGAACAATAGAAATTTGAAAATCTGGAAATTCCCGGGCTATACTTTCATAACCGTCCATGAGGTCTTTATAATCCATTTTTTCAGATTCCTGAATTAAAGGATATACTATATAAACCTGTCTGCCTTTTTTTATCTCATCTCTAATGAAGGCAAAAACCTTTAACCGGTTACTGTCAAATCTGTGCACCGTTTTTATGGGTTTTCTTCCCGGTGGCAACTCGTCTATCACTGAGATATCCAGGTCACCATACAGGCTCATGGCTAAGGTTCTCGGTATGGGAGTAGCCGTCATTACCAGAACGTGAGGGGGGATATGGTTTTTCTTCCAGAGTTTAGCCCTTTGAGCCACCCCAAAGCGATGTTGTTCATCTATTACCGCCAGTCCAAGATTATTAAACTTCACTTTATCTTCAAGTAATGCATGAGTGCCAATCAGGATATGGATCTCTCCATTTTCCAGCTTCTCATGGATCTCTCTTCTTTTAGAAGTTTTCGTAGAGCCTGTTAGCAGATAGATAGAAATATCAATCTTCTCACATAATTCCTTTAAGCCATTGTAGTGTTGTATAGCCAGTATTTCGGTGGGAGCCATTAGACAAGCCTGGAATTTATTATCCAGGGCAATGAGCATAGACATAAGGGCTACGATAGTTTTACCAGAACCTACGTCGCCCTGTAATAATCTGTTCATTTGGGCCCCGCTCCCCATATCGCTTCTTATTTCTTTTATCACCCTCTTTTGTGCTCCCGTAAGCTCAAAGGGCAAATGATTTTTATATAAATCATTGAAGTGTTCGCCTATCTGTTCAAAGCTGAAGCCTTTGATCTTTTGTTTATGCAGTAGATTTTTTCTTAGCAGTTGCAACTGAATAAAGAAAAGTTCTTCAAATTTCAATCTGAACTGGGCCTTTGCCAGCAATTCCTGGTTTTTTGGAAAATGTATATTAAATAGAGCTTCAGCTTTAGATAACAGCTTTAAATCAGTTATTAGATAAGGGGACAGGCTTTCCTGAAATTTTAAACCTGTTTGCTGCATAACTTCCTGCATCAGTTTCATGATCACCCTGTTAGTGATCCCTTTTTTCTGAAGCATCTCTGTGGAAGGGTACACCGGCTGCATCGCCGTTCTAAGATTCTTTTTGTAATCTGCTACCAGTTCCATCTCGGGATGTGGCATGCTAAATAAACCGTTATAATAACTGGTTTTTCCAAATATGACATATGGAGTGTTGATCTTTAAATTCTCCCTGATCCATTTATGACCCCTGAACCAGATAAGTTCCATTTTACCGGTATCGTCTATAAAATCTGCGACCAGTCGTTTTCCTCTTTTTTGATCTACCATTCTCAAATGGATGATCTTTCCTACGACCTGGACATCGGATGAATTCTGTTGTAATTGATTGATCTTATAAAAACCGGTTTTATCTATATACCTGTTGGGGAAGAAGTTGATAAGATCCCTGTACGACTGAATATTGAGTTCTTTTTTTAAAACCTCGGCACGGTTAGGGCCAACACCTTTAAGATATTCAATTGGGGTTTGCAACAGGTTTTGGATCATAAAAACGAAGATATTAAAACAGTTTGATTTATTAGAAGCAGGCTGTAAAAGCTTAAAAATTTAAATTTTATGGTTTCACCGGTCAAATTTGTATTTTGCAGTAGTTATTCCTCCAATTCACATGCGAAAATACTTTCTTTTAATTTTTATATTCTGTTCAATAATTTCTAAAGCACAGGAGGGCAGGATTGCTCAAACAGAATATTTCGATTTTATACATCTGGAAGCTGAGGTCGATATAAAACCAGGTTTAAATTCGGTATCTGGTAAAGTGAATTTTACCTTCATTGTTTTAAGACAGCAGGATAGTCTTTTTATAGATGGCCGGAAGATGCAATTTTCCAATATTGAGCTGAATGGCAGCCCGGCCAACTTTACAGCTAACGACAGGGGAATATATATTTTAAACGATTTTTTACCTTCTGAGGCCAACGAACTGCAATTTTCTTATTCGGCCTCCCCGGCATCGGGAATGTATTTTATCAACTGGGATTACCCCGATAATTCTATGGCCGCGAAACAGGTATGGACCCAGGGGCAGGGGAAATATACTTCTACCTGGTTGCCCAGCCCGGATGATATGAACGAAAAATT
>JBFGDP010000048.1:0-12334 GCA_041580575.1 Christiangramia sp. | reverse complement strand
TGGAGTACTGGATTTTGAAGGCTCCTCGGTTTTAGCCTCAGCTTTATCACTATCCTTCTTATCTGCTTTTTCCTCCTGTCGTTCTTTTTCTTCCTGTTCTGCAGGTTTGTCTTCTGAACTATCTTCACCACCCGGCTTCTCTGCCTCCGTATCTATAAGGCAGACCACTTCTCCAACCTCAACCACATCGCCTTCCTCGGCCTTAAGAGTGATGATGCCACTGGCTTCTGCCGGAAGTTCCAGAGTAGCTTTATCGCTATCTACTTCGGCTATTGCCTGATCTTTTTCAACGTAATCCCCGTCTTCTACCAGCCATTGGGCTATTTCAACTTCAGTGATGGATTCCCCGGGTGAAGGGACTTTCATTTCTAAGGCCATGATTGTTATTTATTTAGTCTCCTGAATTGTTGCCAGGAAATTTGTTCTTAATTATTTTCTTCTTCGTTTAAATTCTTGTCAAAAACACTATTGATCACACGCTCATGTCGTTTCTTAAATCGCACAGAGCTTCCTGCTGCCGGAGATCCGTAAAATTTACGACTGCATACTCTGAATTTACGTGCTTCTTCAAAATGCAATAATAGGTGAGCATAAGCACCCATATTTCTAGGTTCTTCCTGAGCCCAGACAATATCATCTGCATTTTTATATTTATCCATTATCTCTCTCATATCATTCGCTGGTAATGGGAATAGTTGCTCAAGTCTTACCAGGGCAACATCGTCTCTTTCATTATCTTCCCGATACTTAAGAAGGTCATAATAGAATTTTCCGGTACAAAATACCAGGGTTTTGATCTTGTCTGTATCTGCTTCAGAGTCATCGATTAGTGGCTGAAAACTTCCGTTGGCAAATTCCTCTTTGGTAGAGATCACTTTTGGATGACGCAGTAAACTTTTTGGAGTAAAGATGATAAGCGGTTTTCTAAAATCAGCTTTCATCTGCCTTCTCAAAATATGGAACATATTGGCCGGTGTAGTAACATCTGCCACATACATATTATCCTTTGCACAAAGCTGAAGAAAACGTTCCATTCTTCCAGAAGAGTGTTCTGCTCCCTGACCTTCGTAACCATGAGGAAGTAACATTACCAGACCATTCTGTAATTTCCACTTATCTTCTGCTGCAGAAATATACTGATCTATCATGATCTGAGCTCCGTTAACGAAATCTCCGAACTGCGCTTCCCAGATCGCCAGTGTCGTAGGGCTCGCCATGGCATAGCCATAATCAAATCCTACAACTCCATATTCTGAAAGTAAAGAGTTATAGATGAAAAAATCTCCATCTCTATCCTCTATATTATTATGAAGAATAATTTCTTCTTCACTATCTTCAACCTTAACCACAGCGTGACGGTGAGAAAAAGTTCCCCTTTCCACATCCTGTCCGCTAATCCTGATATTATATCCTTCAGTCATCAAAGATCCATAAGCAAGGTGCTCGGCCATAGACCAGTCCAGCTTATTGTCTTCAAAATACATCTTCCTTCTTCCGTCGATGATCTTCTGGATTTTTCTCATGAATTTTTTACCCTTCGGTAATTCAGAAATAGCTTCGGCAACTTTATCCAGTTTTTTAAGGTCGAACGTAGTATCTACATTCTCCATCATCGCATCTTCCTGGACATTTTTAAAACCTTCCCATTCATCATGCATAAATGGAGTTATCCTGGTTGTCTCCTCTTTTCGGGAATCCTCCAGTTTTTCCTCTAATGCTGCTTTATAAGTATCTTCCAGTTTCTTCAAATACTCATCGTCTGCCACACCGTCTTTTTTAAGCTTTGCGAAATAAATATCACGGGCATTTTCATGCTTCGCGATTGCTTTGTAAAGTTTAGGCTGGGTAAATCGTGGCTCATCCCCTTCATTATGTCCATATTTTCTATAACCAAGAAGGTCAATGAAAACGTCTCTCTTAAATTTCATTCTGAAATCAAGCGCAAAAAGTATCGCATGCACTACCGCCTCGGCATCATCTGCATTCACATGTAGTACCGGAGATAATGTCACTTTACCCACATCTGTACAGTAAGTGGAACTCCTTGCGTCCAGATAATTGGTGGTAAAGCCTATTTGATTGTTTACCACTATATGTATGGTTCCGCCGGTTTCGTATCCCTCCAGCTGGGCCATTTGCACAAGCTCATAAACCAGGCCTTGTCCTGCAATAGCCGCATCCCCGTGAACCAGAATAGGCAGCACCTTAGAGTTATCTCTTTCGTAGTTCCTGTCCTGTTTTGCTCTGGCGATACCCTCTACAACCGCTCCCACCGTCTCCAGGTGTGAAGGGTTTGGTGCAATATTGATATTGATTTCCTTACCGGTATCTGTAGTTCGGCAGGAAGTCCATCCCAAGTGATATTTTACGTCTCCGTCAAAAATATCCTGTTCGTAATCTTTCCCATCAAATTCGCTAAAGATATCCTTGGCGTTTTTTCCGAATATATTAGTAAGTGTATTCAACCTACCACGATGAGCCATACCCATCACAAATTCTTCAACACCCAATTCGGCAGCCTTTTCTATTAAGGCATCGAGGGCAGGAATTAAGCTTTCTCCACCTTCCAGTGAAAATCGCTTCTGGCCTACATATTTGGTGTGAAGGAATGATTCAAAAGAAACTGCTTCATTCAGTTTCTTTAAAATTTGTTTTTTCTGAGCCTCATCAAATTTTGGATGATTCTCATTTATGTTAAGTTTATCCTGTATCCACTGAATTTCTTCCGGCTTTCGAATATACATATACTCGATCCCTATAGATTCGCAATAGATCCTTTCCAGGTGCCTTATGATCTCTTTTAAAGTAGTTGGACCAATCCCTAAAATATCTGCAGCATTAAATGTAGTTTGAAGATCACTCTCCTCCAGCCCGAAATTAGTAATATCCAAGGTTGGGACGTACTTTCTGCGTTCTCTAACAGGATTGGTTTTGGTAAATAAATGCCCTCTTGTACGATAGCCGTCAATTAAGCGAATTACCTGAAATTCTTTTATTACGTGTGCCGGTATCTCGCCTTCAGCAAACTCTACAGGAGCCTCCCCCAATACCTCTTCAGAAATGCCATTTTCTTGCATTCCAAAGTCGAACCCCTGGAAAAAAGCCCTCCAACTAGGCTCCACACTATCGGGATGTTTTAAATATTGATCGTAAAGTTCTGCGAAATATGCAGTATGAGCAGCATTTAGAAATGAAAATCTATCCATAGAATTGAAACAAATGTTTCTTTTGTTTATAAAAACATAGCAAAAATACAATTTTTAAAAAAAACAGCTTGTAGCCATGATGATAATTCTCTATAGGATTATAGGAATTTTAACAATATCAATCTAGAAAGATATTGAGAACTGATTTACAGTTTGTAAGAATAACATTTACACCTGGCGATCCATTAGCATCCTTCCAAAATTTCTCAAAGGTTGCTTTCTGTCCTCTGCAAGGTCAATCTTGTCAAGTACCTTAAATGCCTTATCGGTATAGATCTCGATTTCCTTTCTGGTTAGTTCGGCAGCACCACTACTTTCGAAAAGCGATTTTACAGCTTCGATCTTTTCTGAACTGTCTACCGGGGAAATGCTGTACAAATGCTCGAGTTGACGGGCCTCGCTGTCACCGGCCAGCTCAAGCGTTTTAAGATAAAGAAAGGTTTTTTTATTTTCTATAATATCCCCACCGGGCTGTTTGCCGAATGTTTCAGGATCCCCGAATGCATCGAGATAATCATCCTGAAGCTGGAAGGCGATTCCCAGTAATCTTCCATATTGATATATGGCCTCCTTACACGCTGATGAAGTTTCTGCAACAATGGCTCCCATTTGCAGGGAAGCTCCCACCAGTACGGCAGTTTTATACTCGATCATTAAAAGATAATCATCAATACCTACATCATCCCTGGTTTCAAAATCTATATCATATTGCTGACCTTCACAGACCTGAATGGCCGTTTTGGTAAATAGCTTAGACAATTCTTTGAACATCTCTCCCTCGTAGCTTTCAAAAAGTTGATAGGCGTTGATCAGCATTGCATCTCCAGACAATATACCGGTATTAATATCCCACTTTTCATGCACGGTTTCTTTTCCTCTTCTAATGGGAGCATCATCCATAATATCATCGTGGACCAGAGAAAAATTATGAAAGATCTCGATAGCCAAAGCTGCATCCAGCGCCTTTTTATAATCGCAATCGAAGATCTCTGTTGCCATTAATACCAATACAGGCCTAAGTCTTTTCCCTCCTTGTTCAAGTATGTAAACCATGGGCTCATACAAATTAGCAGGTTCTTGAACTTTGATCTTTTCGTGCAGATAGTCGATTATCGCTTCTCTATACTGGGAAATGGCAAGCATGAAGTAAGAAATTTTCCGCTAAAATACCATAATTGGTAGTATTACAAATTTTAAGCGAATGTTAAATAAACATGAAACTCAGGAAACTTTTGTTGTTTTTAAAGTTTCCATAGTCTAAATTTGCCGAAAATTTATTTGCCAGTGCAACAGGAAATATTGAATACGGCCGCAGAAATGTTCCTTAACTACGGTTTTAAGAGTGTCACCATGGATGATATTGCCGAGAAATTAGCCATCTCCAAAAAAACTATCTACAATCATTACTCCACTAAAAGTAAACTGGTTTTAGCAACCAGCCATCATATTTTTGAAAACATCAACCAAGGAATAACCAAGATAAGGGAGAAAAAACAGAATCCCATTCAGGAAAATTTTGAAATCAAACGATTCGTGATTCATCATTTAAAAGATGAGAATACGTCTCCCCACTACCAGCTGCAAAAATATTACCCTAAAGCTTTTGAAAGTCTTAAAGGAAAACAATTTGAGCTTTTAGACAACTGTATTAGTGAAAATATACAGCGTGGTATCGAGAGTGGATATTACAGGAAAGACCTTCCCAGGGATTTTATTAGCCGAATCCATTTTATAGGTATGATGGGTATTAAGGACACCAATCTTTTCCCCATCGAAAAATACAGCCATGCTAAACTTATGGACTATTTTCTTGAATATCACCTGCGTGCGATCTGCACCCCGAAAGGAATTATAACCCTAGAAGAAATTTTAAATGAGAAGTAACACCTACTTAATTTTTAGTCTATTGCTACTGTTTTCATTTGGGTCTCAGGCCCAGCAGGATCAATCGGCAGCATATAGTTTTTCCCTGGCAGAGGCCATTGAATTCGGACTGGAAAACAACTACCAGTCTAAAATTGCTCAAAAAGATATCGAGATCGCCCTGAAACAAAAATGGGAGATTATTGCTCAGGGACTGCCTCAAATAAATGGAGGTGTGGATTATCAAAATTTCTTAAAGCAACCCGTCACTTTGCTACCTGCTGCTGCTTTTGACAATACTCAGAGCACTATAGATGTGGTACAGGATTATTTTGACAATGTAGAAAGAAATGATACCCCGGTGAATACCCCCGAAGGATTTATTCCGGTAAGATTTGGAACCCGGCAAAGCGTTAATGCCACGGCCACCTGGAGACAATTACTTTTTGACGGCTCCTATATCGTAGGGATACAATCTGTAAAAACTTTATTACAGATCTCAAAAAATGCCAAGACCAAAACAGACCTGGAGATCAAAAAAGCGATCATCAATGCCTATGGCAATGTTCTACTGACCGAAGAAAGTGTGGAAATTTTCAGGAAGAATGTACAAACCCTTCAGAAAACTTATGATGATACCAAGAAGATTTTCGAAAATGGTCTCACCGAGCAGGAAGATGTGGAGCAACTTGAAATTACGCTGCTTAACCTTAAGAACAGCTTAAACCGTAGTGAACGGATGCAGAAGATCGCTCACGAAATGCTGAATTTAAGCCTTGGCATACCGGTTGAGAAAAAGGTTGTTTTAACCAACAATCTGAAGGAACTAGCTATAAAGTTCTATGAACCAGAGCTTTTGGAAACACAAATTCCAATTGAAGATAATATAGACTATCGTATCGCAAAAAATTCTGCCGAATCTGCTCAAATCCAGGTAAGGCTACAAAAGGCTAAAGCATTACCTACCCTGTCTGGCTTTGTGAATTATGGCTATCAGGGCTTTAGCGACGAATTCACCTTTCTTAACAGCGATCAGGAATACTTTGGACAGTCTATCCTGGGGGTAAGCTTGAATATCCCACTTTTTAGCAGCGGAATGAGAAGTGCGAGGACCAGACAAAGGGAAATTGAATATGAGCAAGCCCTGTTAAATCTTGAACGCACCGAGAATGAGGTAAAGGGACAGATAAATATGGCTAAAAGCGATTATGAATTCACCATAGAAAACTATGAGAATGCTTTGAGAAATTTGGAACTGGCACAGAGGATAGAAAAAAAGAACCAGGTGAAATTCTTTGAAGGAATTGCCAGCAGTTTCGAATTAAATGAAGCACAACGTCAATTATACTCGGCCCAGCAAAATTACCTGCAATCTATGTTCGAAGTGATCACAGCCAAGGTAACCCTGGAAAATTTACTGGACGACAGAACTTATTCAACAGACAACTAAAAAATAACCCTGTACTAATGAAAAATATATTTTATACTCTTTCTCTTTCACTTCTATTGGTAACTGTATCATGTGGTGAACCAAAAAAGAACTCTACAGAGGCGGTTCTTGAAAGTAACGACATCGAGAAAATTCAGCAAAAAAGAGACGAGTTAACCAACAAACTGGTGGAGATAGAAGGGGAAATAAAGCAACTGGATACTAAATTAAAGGAGATAAATCCAGAAAGAAATATTCCTTTGATCACCTCTTATGAGGTAAAGGCAGAAGAATTCAATCATTACCTGGAACTACAGGGAAGTGTTGAGACAAAGCAAAACGTGGTATTAAATGCAGAAATGGGCGGTGTACTACAAAAGATCTATGTTTCTGAAGGTCAAAAGGTCTCAAAAGGTCAAACCTTAGCAAAGATTGATGATGGAGGTTTAAGCCAGCAACTTGCCCAGATGGAAATTCAGCTAGACCTTGCCAGGACCACCTTTGAACGTCAGAAACGTCTTTGGGACCAACAAATTGGTAGTGAAATTCAATATTTACAAGCAAAATCCACCTATGAAGGGCAGGTAAATGCCGTAAAGCAAATGAAAAGTCAGTTATCCAAGTCAGTGGTTAGCGCCCCTTTTTCAGGAATTATAGATGATATCATTACTGATGAAGGAACGGTGGTATCACCGGGCCAAACTCCTATTCTAAGACTGGTTAATCTTAGTGATATGTATATAAAGACCGATGTCCCGGAGACCTATATTTCTGATGTTACCGAAGGAAAGATTGTAGAAGTAAGCTTCCCTGTTCTCGGTGAAACTATACAAACAAAGGTAAAACAGACCGCAAGCTACATTAACCCTAATAACAGAACCTTTAAAGCGGAAGTTGAAATACCCAATAAGAACAAGCAAATAAAACCAAACCTAACGGCCAGGTTGAAGATCAATGATTATACAAATGAGGATGCGATCATGGTCCCTCAGAATATAATCTCTGAAAATGCCCAGGGTGAACAATACCTTTATATTCTGGATAAATTGAATGGGGATAAAGCCGTGGCCAAACAGGTCATCGTAGAAACTGGCAAAACCCAGGGTGATAAAATAGAGATCCTGAATGGGCTCAATGACGGGGATATGGTCATTAAAGAAGGTGCACGTAGTGTAGAAGATGGCCAGACGGTGAAATTAATTAATTACTAAGACGGCATTTATGGCTAAGAAAAAAACATTTTTAGAAAAAGAATTCCCCCTTTCATCATGGGCGATAAAGAACAAAACCACCATCTATATGGCGATGGGGCTCATCCTGTTCTTCGGAATTTCTGCCTATTTCAGCATGCCCCGGGAAAGTTTCCCCGAGATTAAGGAGACCAAGATCTATGTAAGTTCTCTATACCCCGGTAATACAGCTGAGGATATTGAAAAACTTATCACCAACCCGCTAGAAGATAAACTTAAGACGGTAAGTAATGTTGTAGAAATCGTTTCCACCTCTCAGGAAGATTATTCCATGATCACCGTAGAGTTCGATGAGGATATATCTGTAGAACTCGCCAAGCAAAAGGTGAAAGATGAAATAGATTCTGAAACTTCTGGGGAAGACTGGCCAACTTTTAACGGTGCAAAGGTAGAACCCAATGTTTTTGAACTCAGCATGAGTGAGGAGATTCCAATTCTTAACATTAATATTTCTGGTGACTACCCGGTGATGAAACTGAAGGAATTTGGTGAATACCTGGAAGATGAAATAGAAAACCTTCCCGAAATAAAGAAAGTAGACATTCGAGGGGCACAGGAAAAAGAAATAGAAGTTGCCGTGGATATTTACAAAATGATGGCTTCTTCTGTAAGTTTTAATGATGTCACCAGCGCAATAAGCAGTGGCAATATGACTATGTCTGCCGGGAATTATATTTCCAGCGGTCAACGAAGAACCATAAGGATACTGGGAGAAATTGAAGATCCGAATGAACTGGAAAATTTCGTGGTGAAGTCTGAAGATGGAGATAATGTATATTTGAAAGATATCGCTGATATTTCTTTTAAAGAAAAGGACAGAACAACTTACGCCCGTGAATTTGGCCATAGTGTGGTCATGCTCGATGTTAAAAAACGTGCGGGTAAAAATATGGTGGCTGCGGCCGAAAAAATCGAAAAGATCGTTGAGGAAGCGAAGACCAATGTATTCCCATCTAATCTGAATATTACCATTACCAACGACCAGTCTTCAAAAACAATAGGTCAGGTTGATGACCTGGTGAATAATATCATCTTTGGTATCATCCTGGTGGTAACCGTCCTGATGTTCTTCCTGGGATTTAAAAATGCGCTATTCGTGGGATTTGCGATCCCGATGTCTATGTTCATGTCGCTAATGATCCTAAACCAACTTGGGTACACCATGAATACTATGATCCTTTTTGGATTGATCATGGGACTTGGTATGCTCGTGGACAACGGAATTGTGGTCGTAGAAAATGTATACCGCCTCATGGACGAGGAAGGAATGAGCCGGCTTGAAGCTGCGAAAGAAGGTATTGGGGAGATCGCTTTCCCAATTATTATATCAACAGCTACGACAGTGGCTGCCTTTATACCCTTAGGTCTTTGGCCAGGACTTATGGGACAATTTATGATCTATTTCCCAATTACGCTCTCGGTAGTGCTCGGGTCATCACTTTTTGTGGCCATATTCTTCAACTCGGTCCTGGTTTCACAACTAATGACCACCGAAGACCGAAATATGCCCCGAAAGACCATCATAAAAATCTCATCGATCATAGCCGGGATAGGCGTGCTGATTTTCATTTTTGGAGGAGAATACCGCGCCCTGGGAACCCTGATGATTTTTACAGCGATCATGCTTTGGGCATACAGATTATTTCTTAGAAAAGCCGCAAATAAATTTCAAAGTTCTTCCCTGGTTAGACTGGAAAACTGGTACGAAAGAAGGCTTACTTCCTCTTTCAAAAAGAAACGACCATATTGGATCGTAGGAGGAACCTTTTTATTATTAATTGTCGCTTTCGTAGCTTTTGGTGCTTCGCTTGCTTCGCAAAGAACAAAAGTGGAGTTTTTCCCTGATAATAAACCTAACCAAATCATTGTCTATATCGAATATCCGGAAGGAACCGATATTGAAAAAACCAATGCCATTACTAAAGAGATCGAACAACGGGTATATAGCGTTCTGAATAGTGATGAATATATGGACAACGGCTATAATTTCCTGGTGGAGAGTGCCGTTTCCCAGGTAGGTGAAGGGGCTGGGAATCCACAAACTGATGGCGGTTCTGCTGCAGAAATGCCACATAAAGGAAAGATCACTGCTTCTATGCGGGAATATAAATATCGTAGAGGCAAGGATAGTGAAGTACTTCGCCAAAAAGTCCAGGAAGCTCTTGACGGGATCTACCCCGGAGTATTGATTTCAGTTGAAAAAGATCAGAACGGTCCGCCCGCCGGCGCACCCATAAATATTGAGATCGAGGGTGAAGACTATGATGAATTGATCGCTACGGCAGAGAAAATGCGGGAGTATATAAACAGCAAGAATATCCCTGCGATCGATGAGCTTAAAATAGATGTTAATAAGGACAAACCAACCATGTTGGTTGAGGTAGATCGCGAGAAAGCCGGTGAACTTGGTGTAAATGCGGGCCAGGTTGGGCAACAATTAAGGAATTCTATATTTGGTACAAAAGCCGGTGTTTACAAGGAAGGTGGCGAAGATTACGATATTTACGTTAGGTTTAATGAGGATAGCCGTTATAACAGTAGTGTTTTATTCAATCAATCACTCACTTTCAGAAATAATAAGGGGCAGTTAAGAGAGATCCCATTATCTGCGGTCACATCCAAAAGCAATAAATCTGGATTTAGTGCTATTAAACATAGAGATACCAGACGTGTGGTTACCATATATTCTGCGCTTACCCCGGGATATACCGATGCCGGTGCTGTAGTAAGGCAGATACAAAACGAAATGAGAAATTTCAATGGGCTGCCAGAGGATATCAGGATTGATTATACGGGACAGATCGAGGAGCAAAATAAACAGCAATCGTTCTTAATGGGGGCATTTTTTAGCGGATTAGGTTTGATATTCCTGATTCTTATCTTCCAGTTTAATTCTATTTCTAAGCCGTTGATCATTATGATCGCAATCTTCCTGAGTTTGATCGGGGTTTTTGGAGGTATCGTTATTTCTGGTGCACCGTTTGTGATCATGATGACCATGATGGGTATTATTTCACTCGCGGGGATCGTGGTGAATAATGGAGTAGTACTGCTCGATTATGCTCAATTACTAATCGACAGGAAAAAACTAATGCTGGGAATTCCCGAAAAGGAATTTCTGAGTAAAGAAGAGCTGTTACTTACTATTATCAGGGCTGGAAAAGCCCGTTTAAGACCAGTATTATTAACGGCGATCACTACAATTTTAGGCCTTATTCCGCTAGCTATAGGTTTGAATCTGGATTTTTTCTCTCTGTTCAGCGAGTTTGATGCTAATATTTATTTTGGGGGAGATAACGTTATCTTCTGGGGACCTCTGGCCTGGACAGTGATCTACGGATTAATGGTAGCAACCTTCTTGACGCTTATTATTGTTCCATTGCTATTTTACATTGCCATAAGAATAAAAATGTGGCTGCATTCTTTAAGAACTAAGAACGAAACTTCAGGATATAAACAGGAAAAGGAAGTGGTACTTGCAGAATAAGATTTAGTTACATTATACCATCAAAAAAACCCCGAAGCCAGGCTTTGGGGTTTTTTACATTTATAAATTAAACCTTTAAAGCTTATTCATTAAAGCACTATTACTTTTCCAGGTGTTTACATTAGCGATCACGCTTTTTTGATAATCCACCTCAGTAAGTTCATCTTCAGACCAGAAAAACCATTTTCCGGTTTTTTGCCCATTTTCGTAATTTGCGATGGCTGTCTTTGCACCGTCCTGGTCGTAAGAAACCCATTTCCCGTGGAGTCTGCCATCCTTGTACGTACCTTGCTGTCTAATACTTCCATCCTCATAATAAAATGTCCCTTTAATTAAATTTCCCTGCACCTCAAATGCAGGTTCAGGCGTTTTATCCTGTGCCATTATCACTCCTCCTGCTAAAAAAATAGCAGCAAAAAATATATTTTTAAATGTCTTCATAGCTCCTTTTCAAAAAGGTTAGTATCTCAAAGATATAGAAAGTTAACAAAAAAGCAATATTTACGTAACGTTAAATTAACATTGAACTTGTGATTCGTTCAAAATAAATATGTTAACAATATCCAACTACCAAATCATTACCTCATAATCAAATAATTTTTAAGCAGGAAAGGTTCAGTAAAAGTGTTTAACTTCTTACTTTTGTGCCCATTCTAAATTTGAAGGATAAAATGTACAGAAGTCATACCTGCGGCGAATTGAACGCACAACAGATCGGTAACAAAGTAACTCTCTCAGGATGGGTTCAGATAGTGAGAAATAAAGGTTTTATGATCTGGGTAGATCTGCGCGATCGCTATGGTTTAACTCAATTAATATTTGACGAGGAACGTTCTTCTAAAGATTTAATGGAGAAGGCCGGTAACCTCGCCCGTGAATTTGTGATCCAGGTTGAAGGTACCGTGATAGAAAGGGAGGCGAAAAATCCTAATATGCCAACCGGTGAGATCGAGGTACTGGTTGATGATTTCAAGATCCTCAATGCATCGAAAACCCCTCCTTTTACTATCGAAGATGAAACCGATGGTGGAGAAGACCTTAGAATGAAATACAGATACCTGGACATTCGTCGTAACCCGGTGAAGAACAAATTAATGTT
>JBFGDP010000047.1:0-12488 GCA_041580575.1 Christiangramia sp. | reverse complement strand
TCATATCCTAATTTCCCAAAATAGTTAGTATTCCTTTCTGGCCAGTGTAATTGATATAGGTCTATATAATCTGTTTGCAACCTCTCTAAACTTTTGTTTACTGCATCCTGCAGTGCCTCCTTATGATATCCTAGTTTAGGTCTAATATGAGCCACCATTTCTGAAGGGCCGGCTATTTTTGAAGCGATGACCACATCCTCTCGTCTCCCAGTTTTTTTGATCCAGCTCCCAATCACCTTTTCAGTACTACCCTGTGTTTCGGGATCTGCAGGGATGGAATACATTTCTGCCGTATCGATAAAATTAACCCCCTTATCTAGCGCGAAATCGATCTGAGCATGACCTTCGGCTTCTGTATTTTGCTGTCCCCAGGTCATAGAGCCAAGGCAAATCTTACTAACTTTTATATCTGTATTCGGGAGGTTATTATATATCATGATCGCTTTTTTATAGCAGGCCCGCAATTTATAATAATTAGATTATTCACAAAACAACATTTGCCGCAATATTCCCGGTATAATTCAATTTCACTCTCCAGGCGAAATCCTATTTTTTGATATATTAGATATATCTTACCTTTAAGTGCCTCGGTAAATTTCCAGGACGGTTAGAATGAATAAACAATACACATGAAGAAGATTGCCATATTAGGACCTATACCCAGGGACACCATCCATACCCATAAAAATGAAGTAATTCAAAAATATGGTTGTGCCACCCACCCTGCGATTGCTTTAGCAAAGCTTATGGTAGATTCCGGTGAGGTGATCATAATTTCTCACGTGCATAAGAAAGATCATAAGGCCATAAAGGAACTTTTTGCTCCCTACAGGAACGTTGATGTATCGGGCCTTGACTGCACCAATGACCGAGGGACAGTGATAGAACTCAAATTCGTGGATCAGAATAACCGGCTTGAAAAACAGACCGCCTTTATGAATCCAATCCTGCCGGAAGATGTAAAACCTTTTCTTGATGCAGACGCCTTTGTTTTTGTCCCTATTACAGATTTTGAAATTTCCCTGAGCACTTTAAGATATCTGAAGGAGAATAGTGAGGGGATCGTGATCTTCGATGCTCACGGCCCCACCACCGCGATGAACATCAATGGCAGCCGCGAGCGTAAATTCTGGATAGATCGCGATGAATGGCTACCCTATATAGACGTCCTGAAAATGAACCTGGAAGAATCCATGTGCTGCTGGTTCAAAAATGAGTACGACATCGATGAAATGGGACATTATGATGAAGAGAACACAGAACACCTTGATGATTTTGGCGCCTATGTGCTTGGTAAGGGTGTGAAGGTGCTATATGTCACTCTGGATTCCCGCGGTTGTGTAGCCTATACGATAGAAGGCGGTAAGGTTCATAAAGAATTTATCCCATCGGTTCCGGTAAAGGAAGTAATAGACACCACCGGATGCGGAGATTCTTTCGCCGGAGGTCTTGCCTATGGCTTTGCCTATCACGACGATGCGATCAAAGCTGCTCAATATGCGAATACTCTGGGAGCCATGAGAACTCAGGGGAAAACCTATGATGTTTTTAAGGATCTAAAAAATACCCGGGCCATCATAAACAAGCATTATTCCTAATCTGCCCGGATAAATTTCTAGTTATTTTCGTTCAGTAACCTGGTGATCTCGTCCAGTTTTGGAGTAAGTATCACTTCTATACGCCTGTTTTTAGCTTTACCTGCTTCAGAAGTATTTGGCGCTATGGGGGCAAATTCACCTCTTCCCGCTGCTGTAAGATTTTGAGGATCTATACTTGAATTTTCACGTAGTATATTTACGATAGAAGTTGCTCTTTTTGTAGAAAGGTCCCAGTTGTCCTTTAGCTGACCACTACCTCCATAAGGAACATTATCTGTATGTCCCTCGATAAGCACGGCGATATCTGGATTTTGAGCCAGCACAGAACCCAATTGCTGCACCGCTTTTCGCCCCTCGGCATTCACAGCCCAGCTTCCTGATTCAAAGAGTAATTTATTCTCCATAGAAACATATACTTTCCCATCCTTTTGAACTACACTCAGGCCTTTTCCTTCAAAATTGGTAAGCGCATTAGAAACGGCATTTTTAAGAGCATTCATCTTTGCGTCTTTTGCGGCAATAAGACTTTCCAGTTCATTTATACGCTGAGATCTTAAGGCAAGATCTTTTTCAAGTTTTTCTAGCCTGTTCTTTTCCTGGATCAAGGCTGCTTCTTTCTCATCCAGTTGCGCAAGTAATTCACGGTTCTGCCTTGAATTCTCGGCAATGGCTGCAGAACTATTCTTCTCTAAAGCATCAAAGGAACTTTCCAGGCTACTGTAATTTTTCTGCAGCGCCTCTAGCTTCTGCATTAGATCATTTTTGGTGGTGGTCACTGTTTCAAAATCTGTTTTTAACCGGGCCAGGTCTGTTTCAAGATTTTTATTTGATTTTCTATAGCTTTCAAGATCGGCATTTAATGTACGGTTATCTCTTAACAGGTCAGCATTCCGGCTTTCCAGTTCCCCGTATTTTTTTGAGGACACACAGGAGTTGAAACTAACCAGTAATAGTAAGAGGCCTAAGGATTTAAACTTCATATTTTTTAATTTGATATTATTCTATTTCTAACAGAACGGGACAATGATCACTATGGTATGCTTCCGGTAAAATTACTGCTCTTTTCATTCTATCCTTTAAGGGCTCGGCCACGAGGTTATAATCAATACGCCATCCTTTATTATTGTTACGTGCGTTCGCCCTGTAACTCCACCATGAATAATGATGTGGTTCATCGTTAAAATGTCGGAAGGAATCCACAAATCCGCTGTTCATAAAGCTATCGATCCATGCCCTTTCTTCCGGAAGAAAACCTGAGGTGTTCTTAAGTCTCACGGGGTCATGTATATCTATGGCTTCATGACATATGTTATAATCACCACAAATAATAAGATTGGGAATATCAGTTTTCAGCTGATCTATATATAGCTGAAAATCATCCATGAATCTGAATTTATGTTTAAGACGGGCAATATTGGTTCCAGAGGGTAGGTAGAGACTCATCACCGAAAAATCTTCGAAGTCTGCTCGAATACTGCGCCCTTCAAAATCCATATACTCTATCCCCGTACCATATTCCACATACTTAGGTTCGATCTTACTAAGGATCGCCACCCCACTATATCCTTTTTTCGTTGCCGGGTACCAGTAATGATAAGGATACCCCGCATTTTCAAAATCTGAAAGATCTAGTTGGTCTGGATGAGCTTTGATCTCCTGAAGGCACACTACATCTGGGTCAGCCTGTTGGATCCAGTCTAAAAAACCTTTGCGAATGGCAGCTCTAATACCATTAACATTATAGGATATTATGGTCATGAATGTTCAATTTTCCCCAAAAATAAGGCTATCTGAACCAATTGCAAATCGTAAATTAAAAATGTAAAAATCTTGTTTATTTTACGATAAAACGCTTCACTTTACCATAATCCCGGGTTCCAACCCGCACCAGGTAAACTCCCGGGGCTGCATAAGACATATCCAGGGGATACACATAGGCATCGCCATCGTTAACGATCTTATTTTCGATCATTTTCTGACCTAGAATATTATATACGGTGATCCTAAGTGGTTCATCAAAACTCGTTTCCAGGATGGCACGGTATTGACTATTTCCTGAAGATACAATAACAAGTTCTGCTTCATTGAGAATAAAATCTTTCACATCCAACGTACTGTCAATAATATTGACAGAATAATCGTGGGTGGTTCCATAACTCATCACAGAACACGGGTCATTAAGATCCCCCGAAAAACTGGTATCTCCGGCTCTTATCCTTAATAAGTGCTGACCCAGCTTTGCATTCGCCGGGATACTGAAATCATATGAAAAGGCCCTGTTGACCTCTGGAATGACCTGGGAGGTAATCACTCTTTCACTTTCCTCGAAAACAGCATTATCATTGAAATCTATCCACATAGAAAATTTTTCCACATCATCCTCGGCGAAGTTGGTTTTGACGGTCACAGTAAAATTACCCTGAGACCTGTCCAGATCTGTAGACCCTTCGGAAAAATCTATATAACCCGTGGTGCAGGGAATTCTTTCATTCAGGAATTCACCAAGTTCAAAGTAGAATATTCCATCTCCTGCAGAGCAGTCAGATCCATTTGGTATACAGCTAAGGTTAGCTATAGAAGTGGTTTCTGCATCATTACTGGTATCAAAATCATTATCCAAAGCAGTAGAGGCCGTAATAGTATATCTTCCGGAGGATGAAAAATTAGCCGTGGTATTAAATGTGTACACCGCGAATTCTCCCACGGCCACGACACCATTAAAGGTTTCTGTGACCGGAGCATTATTACCTATTTGATAGCTAACGGGAATATTTTGCTGGGGTTCACCTCCAAAATTTTCAATAGTGACAGTAATTTGCTCACTACTACTCAGGTCTTCTGCCGTTATGGGCGAATCTATAGCCGTAATTCCCACATCACGTGGTGGAAGGTTCTTAACCCTGGCCTCTATACTATCATTATTAGTATTAGAATCGTTTTCCAGGGAGGTGGAAATGGTTATAGTGTAGGTCTCCCCGATATTAGAAAGATCGGCGGTATTATTGAAAGTATAAGTCGCAAAAGATTCTGGCGCAAGGGTTTCGGTATATACCTCGGTAACCTCTGGACCACCATTGATACTATAACTTACTTCAAAATTAGACTGAGGGTTCAATCCATAATTTCTTATCCTGATGCTTATCTGTTCAGAGCTGGTTAAAGTTGCATTTTGCGGACTCAGCAGGGAGACCGCCCCAACATCATTGGGTTCGGTTGCAGAGAATGTAAAAACTCCCACTTTATTCACCCGGTCCGAGCCTTGAAAATATTCGGCGTTATGCCAGTATGTAATCCCATCTACGGGATCGATACTAAGGTGAGCGTAATCTCCATACCTACCTTCAGGCCTTGGCTGAGGGCTATCTCCCTCAACTATAGATTGTTCTTCTATAGACATAACGCCCAGAGGATCCCGGGAAAATCTACCTGTATATCTTATGGAAGGAAAAACAGGATTTCGTGGATCATCGTTCACCACGGTAAATCCCAGTCCAATATTGCCCCTTTCGTCTATACCTATACTTCCGCTGAACCTGTCACTCCCATCTGGCGCATATGTTCCTTCCTGGTATACTACCCATGGCTGACCATCGCCCTGTTGTCTTAATTCATACCAGCGAATGCCTGCATGTTTCGCCGGGGATGGTTCCACATCGACCACAAAATTCATCACCACAGAATTATGGGTTCCAAATCTCCGGTATTGCGTCATATACATCATAGCTCCCTGCAGGGCATCTATATCTACGGCTCCACCTGGCTGCGGAAGATTTTGGAAACCTCCTCCATCAAAAGTGGCATCGAACGGGGTCACCCCGTTAGTAATTTCCTGGCTTTCAGCAATAGTTGAAGAAGCTATATTATTCCAATTTACATTGATCAACCAAAGTTTTAGGTGATCCTGGTTTACTCCGGCCCATTCGTCATCCTGAAGATAAATTATGGGCGCATTTCCGGCCGGTGGGAGCTCATTTCCTACCACACTAAATCCTGCCGGACTATAAAATCCATTATTTCTTATTCCCGGAAGCGGAAAACCAAGAATACGCACATCGTCTGCACCCTGGAGCATACGGTCCCTTTCCAGGGCAAATACTATTTCTTCTCCCTGTGGAGCAAGTGCATCCTTATTAGTTGTAATGTAATATGCATCTCCCCATACCGAGATCTTTGGATAATCTGGAAGATCTTCCAGGTCAAATCGATACGTATACCACCCACTGTTAACCGGATCTGGACCCTGGGCAACAGCAAATAATAAAGCCGGAGGAGTTGCCGATCCATCTTTAGCACTAAACTGCATCAGGACGAACCTGTTTGCAGATTCATCGTAGAATACTATAGGATCACCATCGGTCTCATTGGTAAATGTACCTCCAATACTGGCCAGAGAAGATTCAGGAATAACCACATTACCGCTTTTATCCCAGATGGCAAATTCAGAATTCCAGGCATTCACATAATGATTGCGCCCAACTGCACCGGTGGGATCTGAAGGTGTGGACCTGGTAACTGCCGCATCGAAGGTGAGAATAGGCGACTTCACCTGGATATCTCCCATTTTAGCCTGCATTGCCGGGTCTTTCGTTTTTGGCAGCCCTTTCCCGGGAACTACTTTATTAATTCCCCGGTTACGTGGATTATATAATTTGGGCTTTTTAGTAGAAGGGATCAGTCTTTTCTTAGATAAAGCCACCGTGGGAACAACCTTGGCCGAATCTATAAATGCAGGACCAGCCACTTCCTTAGTCTGGGCAATAGAACTTAGATGAAAAACAAGGCTTAATGTAAGTAGGGCAAGTAATTTTTTCATCATGGGTGCGGTGTACTAAAATATTTTCTTAAAAATAGGCATTATCATAATAAATGAAATAAAAAAGGCAATTAATAAATCAATTGCCTTTCATAAATAATTCATAAAAACCTGATTTTTAACTTGAAAAATCTTTCATCCAGGTTTTAAAATCTGTTTCTTTTCGAATGATTGCGTCAAGCTCATCTATAGGCACTCTTTTTTGCTCCATAGAATCCCTGAATCGCACGGTGACCGAATTATCTTCCAGACTATCGTGATCTACCGTGATACATAAAGGCGTACCTGCGGCATCCTGACGACGATATCTTCTTCCAATCGCATCTTTCTCATCATAATGTACTCTGAAATCCCATTTAAGGTCATCTACGATCTTCTGTGCCAGTTCCGGTAAACCATCTTTTTTCACCAAAGGTAGAATTGCCGCTTTGGTAGGAGCAAGCACTGCCGGTAATTTTAAAACCGTTCTGGTATTCCCATCTTCCAGTTGCTCGTCTTTCAAAGAAGCTGAAAGTACAGCCAGGAACATCCTGTCCAGCCCAATCGATGTTTCGATCACATATGGAACATAATTTTCCTTTAATTCAGGATCATAGAAACGAAGTTTTTTACCGGAATGCTCTTCATGAGCTTTCAAATCGAAATCTGTTCTGGAATGTATACCTTCCAGTTCCTTAAATCCAAATGGGAAATCGAACTCTATATCTGCAGCCGCATTGGCATAATGTGCAAGTTTCTCGTGATCATGAAAGCGGTAATTCTCTTCTCCAAGACCCAGGGATTTATGCCATTTAAGTCTCAGTTCCTTCCACTTTTCATACCACTCCAGTTCTTCACCCGGGCGCACAAAAAACTGCATTTCCATTTGTTCGAACTCACGCATTCTGAAAATGAACTGCCTGGCGACAATTTCGTTTCTAAAAGCTTTCCCTATCTGTGCGATACCGAATGGGATCTTCATCCTGCCGGTCTTTTGCACATTAAGAAAGTTCACAAATATACCCTGTGCGGTTTCAGGTCGTAAATAAAGGTCTGTAGCAGTATCTGCCGAGGCACCTAACTTAGTTCCGAACATCAGGTTGAATTGTCTTACCTCTGTCCAGTTTTTAGAACCTGTATCGGGATCTGCGATCTCGAGCTCTTCGATAAGTGACTTAACATCTGCCAGATCTTCGTTGGTAAGGGAGCGCGCCAGTCGCTCAAGGATCTCTTTTCTCTCCCCAAGATATCTCTGCACCCGCGGATTGGTTTCCCTGTACATTTGCTCATCGAAATCTTCACCAAATCTCTTTTTGGCTTTGGCGATCTCCTTTTCCGCTTTTTGAAGCAATTTTTCAGCATGATCCTCTACCAGAACGTCTGCCCTGTATCTCTTCTTCGAATCTTTATTATCAATAAGGGGATCGTTAAAGGCATCTACGTGCCCGGAAGCTTTCCAGGTTTTTGGATGCATCAGAATGGCAGCATCTATACCTACAATATTCTGGTGTAGCTGCGTCATACTTCTCCACCAGTATTCTTTGATGTTTTTCTTTAATTCGGCTCCATTCTGTCCATAATCATAAACGGCACTTAAGCCATCATAGATTTCACTGGATCCAAAAATGTATCCATACTCTTTAGCATGGGATATTACGTTTTTAAAAAGATCTTCTTGTTTTGCCATGGCGCAAAAATAAAAAAACCGCCCTGATTAATATCCAAGGCGGTCTCTAATTTATTAAATAAGATTATTTAAGCGTAAAACTTCCGGTTCCCAAAAGCATCGCATCATTATAAACATACACCTTATAGTTCCCCTCCAGCAACCTTTCTTCAAGAGTTTTAGCCAGGATACAAACGTCCAGTTCTTCTTTTTCATAGAAGACCTTGGAAGACGCACTATATACCATAGTACCTCCATCATGCTGAATCACGATCTCTTCTCCTACCAGTTCATTTTCTGGATTATAAACCTGGACATACATATTCTTTTCTCCGGCCTCGGCAAGATCGTTAGCTGTAATTGTGAAACAGGTTCTAATCTGGTCTACACGACGATTATTATCATTCTCAACCAGTTTACCGCTATTTCTAACAATCACACCATCTGCTGAAAGACTGGTTAATTTGAGTCTGGACGCTTTATCTACTTTGGTAGATAAACTCTGGTTAGTGGTCTTCAATGAATCTGAAAATTTTGTTCTCTCCTGTAGCGCCACGCTGGTGCTATCCAGGGAAGTGGCCAGCATACGATTTTCTGTGCTTAGGCTATCCACCACTCTAAACAGACGATCTTTTTCGGCTTTTAAATTGCCAATTTCTCTTCTATATCTAGAAATTAGAACAAGATTTGCCTCATTATCCTTTACTGAGTCTAACAAGCTTGCAATACGATCCCTGGCATTCACCAGGTCCTGGTCCATGATCTCATTTTCTTCAATTGCTTCATCGTATTTCACGATTAGCTCGTTGAGTTCATCTTCAATTACCGACTTTTCCTTTTGAAGGATCTCTTTATTTTCTTTTTCCTCATTATAGAATTTAATGGTATAAATGCTGAGTGCGATTAGTGCAACAGCAAGAATTCCGGTTAAAACCTTCAATGCGGTGTTGTTCTTTTTTTCTGTCATCGTAAGTTTAATTTAGTTCGTAAATTTAGACGTTTAACCAAGTATGGTACAAGCCATTAACAAATGTTTCACGATTTTGTAAACCTTCTTTATCCCACCGTTTGTCACATTTGCGAAGCAGATTTACTAAAGAATGAACAGATTCTTTGTACCTCCTGTCTCCATGACCTGCCGGTTACCCGTTATCACCTTGATAACGATAACCCCGTTAAAAAAATTTTTTATGGTAGGGTAAATATAGTAAAAGCAACGGCATTACTGCATTTTCGCAAAAAATCTGGTGTCCAGCATTTAATACATGACCTTAAATACAGGGGACATCATGAGATTGGAGATTATCTGGGAAAATGGCTGGGTGCAGAACTGGCAGAAATAAAGGCATACCGGGAAATAGATATAGTCGTTCCGGTTCCTTTGCACAAGACCAGGCTTAGGGAAAGAGGCTACAACCAGGTTGAGGGATTTGGTAAAGCGATCGCCAAAGCCCTGGATGCCGAATACCGTGATGATATACTACATAAGGTTAGTTCTACAAAAACCCAGACCTTAAAAGACCGAATATCCAGATGGGGCAGACTGGAAGAAACCCTTGCCATTGGCAATTTCACAAATACCAGGAACCAGCATATCCTTATAGTAGATGACCTGGTCACTACAGGCTCCACCCTGGAAGCATGCGCACATAAATTATTAGAGATCCCCGGTGTCCGGTTGAGCGTTGCGACTATGGCAATCACCAATTAGGCAGCGAAACATCCAAAAAAAATCCGGTTATCATAGAACCGGATCTTTTTCAACTAAATTAATAGGTCTATATTTTCTTTAATTCCCTCAGGTTATTATCATATACATATTTCCCAAGCTCCTTGCCCTGTCTTTCACCTACTTCGACCGCATGCCTGAAATGATATCCTATAAAGATCCTGGAAATTGCATTTTCATAAGACATTTGTGAAAAACTATTTAATTTCCGTTCTTTTCCAGGTAAATAATATGGACTGGTTACGATCAGATCTATATGATCGCTTTTAAAATAAGATTTAAATACTGTAGCCGCCGCACCTCCGGCATAGGCATGTGTAGAAGGATACTCTGCTGTTGGGGGTGTAGCAAAGCTTGAAGTCCAGGAAGCATCTCCCTCAGTCTCAGCAACCCCATCATTATCACCGTTTCGAATAGCCGAGACCGGTCTCCAGAATTTGTAAAAAGCTTTTCCTTCGAACGAAGCTATATAAGCATCTACCACCGCCATTTCTACCAGCCCTATCAATCTTGCGGTTTCCCAGCCATCCAGCTTTCTTTTTTCAGCAAGAATTCTGGCCAGCCTGTTCATAGCGCTGGAATTACTTTCAATCCAAAAAGCACCGATCTCGGTTTGCTCTTCAGATCTTAAAGGACAATTCACACAGCCCAGGTTTTTTACCTCATTATAATCTGAAATATATTCACTCGAATTTAAAGGATAGGGAGGCTCATCACGAAACTGCCCCCCAGATTCAATACCAAAGGGTGTTAGTTCACCCATATTAGGGGCATAAGCGGCATTAGCAGGCCAAAATGGAGGGTTTGCTACCAAAAACGGCATATAATCCACACGATATTCTCCCGGATTTGTACTACCATTGTATGTTTGAAAAATCAGTGGGAAGTCATTTGCCCTCTTTAAAAGTACTGCTGCCGCTGCGTCCTGTCCTATGCTTATACCACGTGCTTTAAGTTCAGAATCTTCAATACTTCCCAAGATTTCGTCCAAATGAGCATCTGCCGCCGCTGTTGATGGAGGAAAAAGCCGAACTATCATATTTCTCGCAGCCTGGGAAACCGCAGCATCGGCGATGGAACGGATATTCTTTTTTGTAATATCGCTGGCATCAACTAATGAATTATTCAGAGCATAGGTTTCATATTTTGGCACCACATTATTCAAAGCATCATGCATTGCTAAAGTTACCATCGCATAGATTTTCGATTCTGCCGGAAGTGGCATTCGATTATCAATAGATACGCTGAGTAATTCGTTCCAGCTCAGAACAACTTCGTTACTGTAAGAATTGATCATTCCGTTATTAAAATTCTGCATTGCCCGCGCATCTGCAGAGATCGACATGTCGGGTTCTGTATCAATCTGATCCTTTTCACATGACCCCAGACTTAGCAGGATAATAAGTCCCCCAAGAAATTTGAAAGCTGTTTTCATAATTCAAAATTTAATTGCACAAAATGTTAGACAACGTAGGGATTGACCTAATAAATTTGGAAAATTCCAGGGGTTTTTCGGTGGTACAAAAACGACAATTAATTCATGCGCTTCTAAGTAAGTCCCAGTGCTCTTTCCAAAGATCTGGATTCCTCTTCGAGGAATTTTTTTGGAGTTGCGCACGCAAATTTTTTATAGTCTTTCACTAAATGCTGGTAGTCATGATAACCACACTCAAAAGAGATATTCAACCAACCTTCATAAGGATGCGCCATGCTTTTGTAATAGGATTGATTAAACCTGGTGATCCTGCCAAAAACCTTTGGGCAAATCCCAATATACTCCTGGGTCTTCCTTTCGAATTGCCTAACAGACATACAAGCCTCTCGTGCCAACCACTCCAGTGAATAATTTTTTTCATTCTTTAGCATAACATCAAAGACCCTGTCTATTCGCCCGGAATTTAATTTTCGGCTTACGGTTAGATTTATTAAAAACTTTTCAATGATGCTCAGCATTTCGGAATAATCCTCACAAGAGCTAAGTTTGTCATTAACTTCTCTGGCAAGTCTGGGATAAATAGATTCCAGATCAATGATAGTATTCGTAAGCAGGCTGAAAGGTATTCCGGTTAATCTATGAAGAGCACCGGGTTTAAACGCAACAAGGATAAGAAGCAATTCATTTTGTAAACTACTACGGTCTATGCGTCTTGTAAATTGTCCTGATAATACTGAACGGGGTCTGATGATTTTAAAATCATCTCCAGAAAATCCGGTAATTTCAGATCCCCTGGGATAAAAAATAATGCACTGTTCGGGATGTGGTGGATAGGGCTTGGAGTGATCCTTTAAATTTGGCGGAATTAGAAAATGACGTATCCTGTACAGGCTTACATATTCCTGTAAGGCAACACAGGGATAAAAACTCTTGAAAATCATTTCCCTAGCTGGTTTTTATATCACCAGTATTTTCCGGATTAAAATTAATTAAAAATCATATTTATAGAGAGAATTAGTAGTTAAATTTCATCATATTGTTTTGATTATTAATATTTTACAATTTTATTTTTATATGGATTTAAGGATTTGATTTTCATTCCTATTTATCAATTATGATTTAAAGAGATACCCTTACAGGATGTTAAATTTATTTAACCCTATAAGCTGTAACCAATTTGGCATTGCGTTGTAATTCAAAATAATTGTTTCTTTGCTAAAAGTTTTCAGTTTTCATCTATGAAAAAAAGGATACCCGGATACGCCATA
>JBFGDP010000046.1:0-12532 GCA_041580575.1 Christiangramia sp. | reverse complement strand
GAGTACTATAGATAGTATATCGCACTATCTAAAGTTTCTTAATTCGGGGTTATTGGCTGTAAATCCTGAAAATGGTAGTGTACAGGCCTGGGTAGGTGGCGTTGATTTTAGATTCTTTAAATACGACCATGTAGCTCAAAGTAAGAGGCAGGTAGGTTCAACTTTTAAACCTATTGTTTATACCGCAGCCCTGGAAAACAATATTGATCCCTGCTCCTATTTTTCTGTTAGAGAGGTAACGTATGAAGGCGGATGGACCCCTTCTAACTCATCATCTGAAGGTGAGGACCCCAATATGAATTACAATCTCAAAACAGCACTAAGCAGGTCTATGAATACTATTGCCGTGAAAGTACTTATGGAAACCGGCATTGGAAATGTTATTGATCAGGCCAGAAAAATGGGGGTTGAATCTGAGCTTCCCAAATATCCTTCTATAGCTTTAGGTACAGCATCCCTTAATTTAAGTGAACTTACTACGGCTTACACCTCCTATGTGAATAATGGGTATTATTCCAAACCATATTACATCACTAAAATCGAAGATGGAGAAGGCAATTTACTGGCTGAATTCAAGCCAATGGTTTCGAAGAAGCGAGCGTTTAGCGAGGAAACCAGGAAAATAATGGTAAATATGATGCAGGCTACGGTTAATGAGGGTACTGCTACCCGTTTAAGATATAAATACGGTCTGCAAAATGATATTGCCGGGAAAACAGGAACTACGCAGGACAACAAGGATGGATGGTTTGTTGGCATTACCCCAGGATTGGTTTGTGTCACCTGGGTTGGCGCAGATGATCATCGAATTGGATTCAGGAATACGGGTATAGGACAGGGCGCAAACTCGGCCCTCCCAATATTCGGGAAACTCATGCAAAAATTAAATGCAGATCCAGAATTTAATGAGATCACATCAGCTAGATTTTCCCCTTTACCCGCAGATCTGGCAGAAATGATGGAATGTCCTCCTCAGGAAAGAGATAATTTTCTTGAGCGACTATTTTCCGGAAAAAGAAAAGACCAGAGAGATGACAAAAAGGATAAAAAGAAAAATGGTTTCTTTAAACGTCTTTTTGGCAAAAAGGATAAGGATAACTAAAATTCCTTATTGATGGCCATCCTCAGTTTACGGGAATAATCTTCTTCCAGCCAGTCTCTGTAGTTTTTGGTGCTTTTACTTATGCAATAAGAGTATTGCCTGATTCGTGATGAAATATCATCCTTAAGTTCCTTGGCCAAAATGCGTGCATCAAAAACGTCTTCGCTGTTTTCTACACACATTTTCACATGTTGTTCCATAGACCATTCCAGGACAGCTTTGGATTTAAGTCCTTTTTTAATAACCGTATCATATGCTGCTTCTACATCAAAAGTGACATCTTCGGTTTTCGAGAATAGTTCGCGAATTTCGGGAGGCATCTGGTATTGAAAATCTCTTTCGATCTCTTCGTCACTAAGAAGATTTTCGAAATAGAAATCTGGCGATCTAAAGATCTGCTTCCAATCTATGGGAGTACTCCAGTGACCAAACCTCGCCATGTTATTTCCTAGATCTATAACACTAAATTCACTTTTATCTTTAAGAATACGAGAACCACGGCCAATCATCTGGAAATACAAGGTAAGTGATTTGGTCGCACGGTTAAGAATAATCGTTTCTACGGTAGGTTCATCAAAACCTGTGGTTAGAATACTTACCGACGTTACAATAGCATCTGGCGTATGTTTGAACCACTTTAAAATATCCTTCCTGTCCTGTTTACTGGTCGTATTGTCCAGGTGCCTGATAGGAAGACCGGCATTTTTAAAAGTATGATAAACCTCTACAGAAGTATTTATACCATTATTAAAGATCAGGGTTTTTTTACCTCTTGATCTTTCGTAGTAGGCAGTGAGAAGTTTCTCCTGCATACTGTAGTTCGAGTAAAGTTCTTCAGATGATTTCACGGTGTAATCACCATTCATACCCACCTTTAAATTGGTAAGCCCTACATTGTAACTATAGATATTAGCCCTGGCCAGGAATCCCTTATCTATTAAAGAGTTAATTGAATCACCAACGATAAGTTCCCTGTAATTATCCTTCATGGGAAGCTTGATATTGGAACTTAAGGGAGTAGCAGTAACTCCAAGTATAAAACACTTTTCGAAAAATTTAAATAATTTCCTGAAGGAATTATAATGAGCTTCATCAATAATGACCAGGCCAATATCTTCTATTTCAAGCTTTTCGTCATTCAGCCTGTTATTAAGTGTTTCCACCATGGCTACAAAGCACATATACTCATCCTGGTCTGGTAATTCTTTGACCTTGCTATTAATGATCTTGTTGCGAACTCCAAACCCAGATAGCATTTTTGAGGTTTGCTTGCAAAGTTCAATCCTATGAGTTAAAATAAGCACTTTTTTATTCGTTCTCTGAATATATTCCCTCGTCATCTGAGAAAAAATTACGGTCTTACCACCACCTGTAGGTAACTGATAAAGAAGATTATAATTTTCCGGATGTTCTTCTATAACCCCAAAGATCTTATCTATATCTTTTTGCTGGTAGTCATATAATTCCTTATCTACTTTCTTCTTTTCAATTCCAAATGTTTCTAACGCCATAGATTCCTTTATAAGTAAGCAATTTTGCAAAAATAAGGCATTTTAAACTTTACTCAAAAATTAATTGCTGAATATGAAATAATAAATAACCCCGGTATTCTATAAAATTTACGTAATTTTAAAACTGTGATTATACTATTCTTGTTCTTTCCTTGCTGAAAGATTATCTGTGTTTCTCCATCCCCCGGAATATTTTTTAACATTAAAATCCGGTGATTTGATTCCTGCAGAAACCCTTTTCTCTAAGTATCAGTCTATTTTAAAAAACTGCGAATTATTTTCGGGGTTAACCCGGGAGCAGTGGGTAGAATTGCTTAAAGAATTCCATGAAGAAAAATGGACCCGGAACACCTGCATTATCAACCATCAAAAATTTTTATTTCACTTTTATATTATTGTCTACGGTCGTATTAAAATGTACAATGTAGACGAATTCAGCGAAAAGGAACATACAATTTTCCTGCTGAAGGATTCTGATGTCTTTGATCTTTTCTGCCTTTTCGACGGTACAAAACACAGGGTGTATTATGAGTGCCTTGATGATACCAGGGTTCTGGCTATTCCTATGGAACATCTTAGAGACTGGCTCAATAAGAATCCCAGGCATTATGAACATTTCCTGTCTTATGCCGCAAAAATGATGCGAGCATTAGAAGACAGCGCTTCCCAGCTTATTTTCACGAACATATCTACCCGGCTGTTAAAATTACTCCTCGAAAATATAAATTCTGAATCCAAAAAACTGGAACATATTAACGATCTGCCAAATAAAGAGATCGCCAATTTAATTGGTTCTACCCGGGCAGTTGTGAACAGACATTTACAATTGCTAAAACAAATAGGATCCATAGATATCGCTAGAAATCAATTGGAAATTAAAGATATCTCCCTCTTGCTAAAGGAATTGGAAAAGCAGAATAAAAAACTCTAATTAACTCCTTTGTGCTACTTAAGTGCTTTACTTACAGTTAATTAAATCTTAAATTGCTAATTCATTCCTAACATTTTATTCATCGTTAATTCTTAAAATCATGAAAAAGATCATCACATTTATTTTTACAGCAGTATGGGTTCTTACTTCTTATTCACAGGAAGTAATCCAGTTAGAAGAAACAACTCTTACTTTTAATCCTACAGGACAGGTAGTATTTGAAGATTATACCAATGGTATTGTCAAGGTTAAAGAGACTTATCAAAGACAATTTCAATCCAACGCTATAGCATTTATCAATGAAAATTTTGATATTAATCGCTTTAGAAAAGAAACCGGTAATGAGGATGGAGATATTTATGTAACCGTTTCCAGCCCGCAAGGACAATTAAAAGCACTTTTTGATGACAAAGATCAACTAGTGAACACATTCCAGAAATTTCATAATGTTCCACTTCCATCAGATATAAGAAATGAGGTTTATGCTCAATTTAAAGGATGGACAGTAATTAAAAATAAATATATTGCTTCTGGAAGAGAAGCCAATATTGATAGAGAAAGGTATATCGTATTTCTTGAAAAAGGTAAGTCCAGAGAGAAGATCAAGATCACACCGGCACGTAGTTCAATCACCGGGGTAGCATCTATAGAAAAATATTAAATAATAGCTTAGGAGGCTGTATGAAAGTTGGCGCTGTCTAAATCTCATAAGACAGAATGTTAAGATGTAATAGTAGTTAATAAATGGTTGATCTCTCAGATCACAAATCACACAGAGTTAACGCTAGATTTCATACAGCCTTTGTTTTATTCGAATAGCTCTGATGATAAATACCGATCACCACGATCACAAATAATACTTACCACCAGGCCAGAATCTATTTCCTTGCAAAGCCTTACCGCCGCTGCTGCCGCTCCCCCACTACTCATTCCGGCAAAAATTCCCTCTTCCTTTGCCAACCTTCGACTCATTTCTACAGCCTGCTTTTCACTAACTTCAAGAACCCTGTCCACTTTTTCAGGATTAAAGATCTTAGGTAGATAGGCTTCAGGCCATTTTCTTATCCCGGGAATTCTGGAATCATCTGTTGGCTGTACTCCCACGATCTGGATATCTGGATTCTTTTCCTTTAAAAAGGTACTCGACCCCATAATGGTTCCTGTGGTACCCATAGACGAAACAAAGTGGGTTATTTTGTGATCTGTATCTTTCCATAATTCGGGTCCGGTAGTTTTATAATGCGCTTTCCAGTTATCGTCATTACCAAATTGATTTAGCATAAAGTAATCCCCCGTACTCATTTTTTCTTCAGCAAAGTCTCGGGAGCCCTCAATACCGTCATCGGCACTTGTTAGTATCACCTTAGCTCCATATGCCCGCATTGTCTGCACCCGCTCTATAGTAGAATTTTCAGGCATCACCAATTCTATATCTAAACCAAAAATTCCGGCGATCATTGCTAAAGCAATGCCTGTATTACCACTGGTAGCCTCGATTAGCTTGGTTTTTTTATCTATATCTCCCCGATCTAATGCACTTTTTATCATATTGTAAGCAGCACGGTCTTTCACACTGCCTCCGGGATTTTGTCCTTCTAGCTTGAAGTATAGGTCTACCCCAGGTTTCTGAATTATATGGTGAGCTTTTACTAACGGAGTATTCCCTACAAGATCTAATATTGAATCATTCATTTTTTAACGCTGTTTTTTATGCTTATTTGTGGAGTATGTGAGACCATGGAATTTGCGGGAACCGACCTGGTAAGCCAAACGTTACCTCCTATTATGCTATTCTCTCCTATTACCGTATCACCCCCTAAAATCGTGGCATTAGCATAAATAGTCACATTGCTTTCTATGGTGGGATGGCGCTTTACATTTCTAAGAGTTCTGTTAACCGTAAGGGCCCCTAGTGTAACTCCCTGATAGATCTTTACGTTATCTTTAATAACTGCGGTCTCCCCAATTACCACTCCGGTTGCATGATCTATAAAAAAGGAATTGCCGATCTTGGCACCAGGATTAATGTCTGTACCGGTAATACTATGGGCACATTCTGTCATTAGCCTTGGCACCAGTGGTAAACCGAACTTGTAGAATTCATGACTTAGCCGATAAGTTGCAATCGCAAAAAAACCGGGGTAAGAAAGATATACTTCTTCTACAGAATTTGCGGCAGGATCGTTTTTAGCTATAGCCTGGGCATCCAGGTTCAGCTTTTCTAAAATTCCAGGGAGCATTTGCAGATAATCGTTCCAAATATCCTGGCAGGGTGATCCGGGTTCCCAGCAAACCAATTTTGCCAGGACCTCGAAATCCATCCCTAGTTCCATCAGATTATCCTTAACCTCAGTTTGCCGGTCAAAAAGAGTATAAAAAAGTTTCTGCGTAAAAGCCTCAGTTTTGGTCTTAATGCTCAAATTAAGATTAGGAAGATTCTTTTGCTGCTCAATTTGAGAAATGATATTTTCTAATTTCATAGCATCGGTTTAGACATTTAAATTTACGCAAATACATCAAACCTGTAAAGCAAGTTAATATCCATATACTTTCAGTTAAATATGTAGTTAAAGATTTGCCAAGGCGATTCCAACCAGGCAAATTCTATTTTAAATTAGTGAACTAAATGATTTTAATATGGCAACAGAAAAAAGCCCGAAAAAGGATTCTAAGAGTCAACAAAAACCGGCTCCAAAATCTAAGGATCAGGGTAAATCCAAAAAGTAATTTTCTTATTTACCGTTAACTTTTCAGGCCATCTCACAAGGATGGCTTTATATTTTATCTTTTTAGAGTGAAATGACCGGTTTTATCTTTAAAACCGGTTATTATTATTCTATACCAGTAATCATCGGCAGGAAGATTTTTACTATTAAGAGTGCCGTTCCATTTAAAACCCGCTCCACTATCTATTTTTAAAAGTTTCCCATAACGGTCATAGATCTGAATCTGAGAATTAGCAAAGAATTCAACTCCTCTAAGTTGAAACGTGTCGTTGAAACCATCTCCATTTGGGGATATCATTCTAGGCACAACGATATGAGCAAACCTTAAGGTATCTATCCGGCAATCTTCAGAGTCTTTCATATAAGCAGTGTAAACTCCCCCTTCAACCGAATTAAACCTTGGAGAACCCTGGTAGGCATCACCATCCAATGAGTAAAAAAAATCCCCTTCTACAGCTGGGAAGATAGTTACATCTTCGTCCACTGATTTTACTTCTCGAATTTCAGCAGTTTCTACCGGAGTGACCATAAAATTCTTGATAGCCTCACACCCATTCCCTGTACGCACAATTACAGAATAATTTCCAGGAGAAGTTATTTCAACAGATTCGGTGATTTCTCCACCGGACCAAAGATAATCGTACCCACTTACCCCTGTACTTAATATTAAATGAGATTCCGGACAAATCTTTAGTTCTTCATCCTCTAACACAGGTAATCTTTCAATACTGAGTTTAACCGCAGTTCTGTTCGGCGACTTACAATTATAATCTGGATTCACGGTTTCTGCATAGAAGGTTCCTGCATTTACCGGGAAAAACGTATTGGTATTTTCTGCCAGTAAATTTCCTCCGGTTTCTTCATCATACCAATTAACGAGTTCACCATTTTCTACGGTAACCCTTAGCGCAGGCGCTGCTTCATTCTCGCAGGTTGAAACATCTCCATTACTTACGGGAGGTTTAGGCTGAGGAATAATCTCCACAAAAAAAGCTTCAGATGCGGAACTACATTCATTACTGGAAAGATTGTTCGCGTCTTCAGCAACTTTCACCCGGTAAAATACAGATTCTTCAATTAGTGATGTTTCATAATTTACCGAATTGGCACCTGGAATATCACCCCAATCCTCACCATTCAGACTAATTTGCCACTGGTAAAACTGTTGTGCATACACAGAATTATCTGCAAAAGCTTCTAAAGTAAGCCTTACAGGTGTATCCTCTTTACATAATTTATATTCCACACCCAGCTCTCCATCAGTGGATATCGTGGTTAAGTCACCGCATGATCTAAAGACGATATCATCTATAGCCAGATCGTTCCCGCAACCACCTTCCCCATTATTGAACATCTTTAAAATTACCGAACCCTGCCCAGGTTCAGACCTGAAGGTCAAAGCGAATTGTTGCCATTGCGGGGTAGTAGTAGAAATTATGTCTGGAGTATCTCCAGATTTAATAAGAAAAGAATCGGTTTCATCCCAGATCTCAAACTTCACATTATTAGGAATACCTCCATTCTCACAAATATTACTACTGCGATCGTAAACATTCATAAGAAAGGCCGAGAATTCATAGGTAGTATTCTCGCATAGCCCGGCGATCTCTTTTTTATAGAACCTCCCCGGATTAAAATCTGCATTTACGATCAAGGCCCGCCCTCCCGAAATATTAGTGTTTGGCAACATAGAATGCCAGGAGTCAATCTCAGTACCAATATCGCCTGCAATAGTATATTCTCCATCCTGCGGATCCCGGTTTACAAACTTATAACTGGTGATCCCTGGTGCCAAGGCATTTCCTGTACCCGAACCCGGTCCAAAATCTTCATGAAATATTGGATCTCCTTTACTACCACTACAAAATCCTAATTGTGAATATGATTTACCGTAAAAGAACAGGAAAATTATAATAAGTATATACCTCAATGAAAACGGTCTTTAAGTTGATCGAATAGATAGGTATTCTCCCAATTCTGGTCCTGTGCTTCGTCTCCTATCTGATAAATACGCTTCACGAATTCTGCCGATATACCCTGCTCGATTACATAATTCACCGCCTGCTCATAAGATTTAAATATGCTCTTTTGAAAAGCTTCAGAAAGATTTTCCTTATCTCTGGAAAAGGCCTGAGTAACTTCTATGTTATAAAACATGATATCTGCCAGAGCATACGGTTCCATTCCTAATTTCAGGAAATGATTTATAAGCTTGTGAGCAACCGATCTTCGGGCTTTTGGTCGGCGGTTATTTGGAGGGAAATATTCTTTTGAAATTTTTAACCTGGCCTCCCTTACAAGCTTATCTTCATTGGGATTAAAAACGAAATTATAAAAGGTCTTTACTTCAGAAAATCTTTCATAGAGGTCCAGAATTTGCTCTTCCAGGTCTTCCTTTTCCAGGGATTTAATATATTTTTTAAAAGCACGTTTACTCATCTACACTAAATTCAGCTTTTTAATATTGCTCTTCAATTTTCCGGAAATATCAAGCAACCACTCCAGCTGTTTCGTTACGAGATGTGCCTCCTGAAGTTTAAATCTCATACTTTTATCAATCTGCTCTTTACCTGCCAGGATCTCCTGGTCCCTTATTTCTGCAAGTTTATCGAATTTCTCATGAAGCGCCTTACCTGCATCAGAAATTTTTCCGGTTTCATTTTGGATCATTTCTTTATTCAGAAGAATATTACGGCAATTCTCAAGGTTTACTATAATACCTCCGGTATAGATCTCAAATTCTCTAGATGCCCTTGTAGTAGGATGGTTTCTGATATAAGTACCTAATGAAGCCAGGGCAGATAGAAAAGTATGATTTAGTCCCACGATCTCATAGATCAAGCTCAACTGTTTTTGCCTGGATTTGGGTTCCTGGGTCATTCTTTGAAAAGCCCCGCTCAATTCTCCCATTTCCAGAAAGGCCTTCTTCCGTGCCAGTTTATAGGAAACCGGCAGCGATTTTTTATCATGATAATACTTATCGATCTCTTCCAGGTAATTTAGGTTTGCACTAATAGATCCAGCGATCACATTGTTCACATTTTGCGATTCCCATTTTGGCCATAAAATCAAATTTCCTAAGGCAGCTAGCCCTGCGCCAATCAGCGTGTCTACAATCCTGAACTGGATCACATTAATAACATTTGGTTGTAATAGTGCATATATAAAAATGATACTAAGAGTAATAAATGTAGCCGCCGTGGTGTAGTTTCTTTGTATAAGAGAAAAGGCGAGGGTAAGGGATAATATTCCCAATACGGCATAAACCATGGTATTTTGCGTAAGAAATACAATACCTACAGCAATCGCACCACCTATAAGCGTACCAATTATCCTTTTCCTTGTCCTTTGCTTGGTAAGGCCATAATTTGGCCTCATAATCACCACAATTGTTAGCAAAATCCAATAGGCATTTTGAACAGAAAAGAAATTCCCTATAAAATAGCCAGTGAGCACGACGATAGATAACCTAAGTGAATGCCTGAATATTGCTGATTCAAAATTTAAGTTATTTAGCAGGGTTTTAAAACTGTATTCCTGTTGAGTGATAAACTTTTCAAAGTCTTTTTCCTTTACAAAAAGCTTACGCTTGCCTTCAATATTCCTAAGGATCCTGTCTATATTATTGATCTTTTGTGCCTGTTTAGACTGATAATCAAATAGGTTCCTAAGTAAGATCATCTCTTCCCTCCTTTTACCAAGATCCACTTTGCTCCTGAATTTTTTCAGGGCAGCTTCAATTGTCTTTAGATGATCTGATATATGGTTCTCTGGTAATACTGAATTCTTATGAACCGCCAATGCAATCTTCTCTAATTGCCTGGCCATATTTAAACTAAATTCAGCGAAAACACTTATTTCGTCCTGGTCATCTTTAAAAGAAGTAAGCATTGTCTTGTGATCAATAGGATTTGCCATGGCCAGTTCCAGCATATCCACCAGGTCTATAAAGATCAATAACCTTCTTCTGCCATATCCGGAATTACCCGAAGATTGTCGAGAGGAAATGAGAATTTCCCGAAGACTTTCATGATGTTCATTCAATTGAGTCTGGCTCTGGAACAGCCGATCCTGGATTTCTTTTTCATCAGAATCGGGTTTAAACAGTTTTGCCCTTAACCTTAAATATTGCGCGGTTAGCTCCATGGTTTCGGCAATTAACTGCTCTGTGGCCCGCTCTGGTTTTATTAAGTACCAACCTACACTTACAAAGAGATACCAAAGCCCCCCAACACCTATAAGAATAGATTTCTGCCAAATTTCAATCCCTGAGGAAATATTTGCAAAACTTAATACCACCGCCAGTAATCCAGAGAATGTGACAAGGGAGGCACGAAATCCATATACAGATAAAAATGAAATTGAGAACATCATAATAGCCAGCATAGGGATAAGTATCCATATACTTTTATCAGCATATCCGGAAATACAAAAAGAGACGGCTCCCAGTAAAGCTGCACATAATATTCCAAAAACTTTATGCCTGAAACTACCCGGAACATCACTAGGAGAAGACAATAGACACCCCATCGCGAGGCTTATACCAATTTCCAGGTTACCAACCTTGGAGAATACCGCGATAGGGACCACAATAGCTATAGTCAATACGATAGCCTTAGAGAAATCTGTGCTTCTTAAGAATTTAATTAAGTCGTTCTGATATGTTTTTATTCGGCCGGTCAAATAGATCTATCTTTCTGGAGCTGAAAATAACGCTTTAGCTTCAATTAATTATATCAAACCTTTAATATATCGTCAGTTCTATTCAAAAAAAAGCCGGCTGCAACCGGCTATTTAAGGTTCTAAAATTTAAAATTATTATTGTTGTTGGTCAGTGGGCATAATATAAACATCATTGATGTTTGCCCTTTTTGGCTGCGACATAGAATAAAATATAGCTTCTGCAATATCCTCAGCTTCTAGAGGGGTCATCTCTTTAAAATTTGACAAAAGATCCTCTTTGATCTCCTCATCGGTTATGGTTTCAGTCAAAGACGTATCCACGAATCCAGGTTCAATAGAAGTTACGTTGATATTAAAATTTGGCGCCAGCTCCTGTCTTAAACCCTCAGAAAACATTCTCACCGCAGATTTGGTTGCGCAATAAACTGCCCCTCCAGGATAGATCTTTCTACCTGCACTGGAAGAGATATTTATGATGTTACCACTTTTTTGCTCCATCATTGTTGGTAAAACTGCAGCAACTCCATTTAAAACCCCCTTGATATTTACATCTACCATCTTATCCCATTCATCGGTATGTAGATTTTTAACGTAAGAAAGCGGCATTAACCCTGCATTGTTCACCAGTGCATCTACAGTTTTAAACTCTTTTTTGGTTTCATCTACCACCTTTTTTAGGTCTTCTTTTTTGGTGACATCGGCAGGTACCACGATGGCTCTTCCCCCATTCTCTTTTTCTATTTTTGAGCGTAGGTCTTTAAGTTTATCTTCACTTCTTGCTGTTAATACAACATTCGCTCCTTCTCGTGCCAGCTTCATTGCAGTTGCTTCTCCAATTCCACTTGAAGCACCGGTAATAATCACTGTTTTTCCCTTAATACTCATCATATTTTTTTTTCGATTTACTCAAAAATACTTTCAATTCTTTTTAAAGCCATAGTAATGCTGACCTTTGTCATGGTTTTAACCATATAACAGATCACCTGTTAATTTTTTAAATATTGTAGAATTAAAAAAAAACCGGATCATATGATCCGGCGGAAATTTTATAATAGAATTTATTTTTTTGGTGGTCTTGATGGTCTCACCTCTATCTTACTCGGCAAAGTACGAGGATTCATTTTTAAGAGATCTGCCACCAGTTCTCCAATATCTTCGATCTGAATTTTCCAGGCATCTTCTTCAGATGGTTCATGATCATTGAAATAGGTGGCTACAGATCCAGGCATTATAGTACTTACTTTTACACCTTTATCTCTAAGATCCAGCATTACCGCCTGGGTGAAACCGGTAACCCCAAATTTGCTCGCGTTATAGGCCGCACCCCCGGCAAAAAAGTTCGTGCCTGCAAGACTGGAAATAGTAATAATGTATCCTTCCGTTTTCTTTAAAGCCTCCACACATGCTTTTATACTATAAAAAACGCCATTAAGATTCGTGTCTATAGTATCTTTCCAATCTTCAACACTAAGATCTTCTACTGAGCCAAAATTACCTATCCCGGCATTGGCCACAAGCACATCCAGCCTTCCCCATTTCTCCATTAACTGCTGTACAGCCTTTTTCTGGCTTTCGAAAT
>JBFGDP010000045.1:0-12644 GCA_041580575.1 Christiangramia sp. | reverse complement strand
TTCCCAGCAATTTAAATCCAGATTTTATGACATTTGCCACCAGATTAGACAATTGTACTCTAAATACTTTTTCTTCTTCGTTTTCTATACCCAGGATCTGTACATTATGGTAAAATGAATTAAATGATTTCACCAGGTCATACGTATAGTTTGCTACCAATGCCGGTGAATGATTCTCTGCCGCCAGGGCAACAGTTTCGGGAAACAACTGTACCTGTTTGATCAATTCCTTTTCTTTTTCATGAAAACTGAAATTCTCAGATAAATCAGCTGAAGTATCAAATTCTGCTTTCCTCAAAATAGACTGTATCCTCGCGTAGGTATATTGAATGAATGGCCCGGTATTTCCTTGAAAATCCACAGATTCTTCAGGATTAAAAAGTATTCTCTTCCTTGGATCTACCTTTAAAATGTAATATTTCAGTGCTCCCAGACCAATAATGCGGTACAATTCCTCTTTTTCGGTCTCTGAATATCCGTCCAGTTTTCCCAGTTCTTCAGAAATAGCTTTAGCGGTACCCGCCATTTCTTTAATGAGATCATCTGCATCTACTACTGTTCCTTCACGACTTTTCATCTTTCCGCTAGGGAGATCCACCATCCCGTAGCTCAAATGATACAACGCGTCTGCCCAATCGTAACCTAGCTTTTTAAGAATTAAAAACAACACCTTGAAATGATATTCCTGTTCATTTCCAACAACATACACCATCTGGTTAATATCAAAATCTGCAAACCTCTGGATCGCAGTTCCAATATCCTGAGTCATATAAACTGCCGTGCCATCGCTTCTTAGAACAATCTTCTCATCAAGACCTTCGTCACTTAAATCTATCCAAACACTACCATCTTCTTTTTTATAGAACACCCCATCTTCCAGGCCTTTCTGGACATTATCCTTTCCTAATAAATAGGTTTCACTTTCATAATAGTTCTTATCGAAATCTACTCCAAGAGCATCATAGGTCTTTTCAAAACCATCATACACCCATTGGTTCATGGTAGACCATAGTTTTACTACATCGGGATCATTTGACTCCCACTTTCTGAGCATTTCCTGGGCTTCCTTAAAAATAGGGGCCTGGGCTTTCGCCTCATCCTCAGATTTCCCTTCTTCTTTTAGCTGCGCAATCTCCTTTTTATATTCCTTGTCGAATTTTACATAATAGTTCCCTACCAGCTTATCTCCTTTGAGGCCAGTGGTATTGGGAGTTTCACCATTCCCGAACTTTTGCCAGGCTACCATGGATTTACAGATATGTATCCCACGATCATTGATAACCTGTACTTTATACACCTTATTTCCGGCGGCCTTCAGGATCTCTGATACCGAATAACCTAAAAGGTTATTTCTAATATGCCCCAGGTGCAAAGGTTTATTTGTGTTTGGAGAGGAATATTCCACCATGATCCCACTGGCGTCGCTTTGTGGCAAGAGTATCCCGAAATCATTTCGATCTTTTACATCGTTGAAAAAATTGATATAATATTTATCGCTGATCACGATATTCAGAAATCCTTTCACAACATTAAAGCCGGACACCTCTTTTACCTCATCTTCAAGAAATTTACCGATATTTTCTGCTAACTGCGCCGGATTTGTTTTAAGCTGCTTCAGCATAGGAAAAACGACCAAAGTAATATCTCCTTCAAAATCCTTCCGGGTAGGTTGAAACTCTATACTCTCCGGGGTTACATCATAATGTTTTTTAACCGCTTCCTTTACTTTTGACGCAAGAATTTGTTCAATATTCATTTTGCTTTGCTTTTTAGCGTATTTCCTATTAGTAAGTGCGCAAAGATAAAAAGAAATGGAGTTACAGGGGTCAGGCTTTATCCTCAAATCCTTATATTTAGGAAAAAAGCTATGCTCATTAATATTTCTTACAATCGGCCGGCGATTTCAGAGAAAATCAACCGAGAGGTAGGCAAGCCGTTCACCCTGATAGAAAGAGTAAAATTAAAAGGGACCGGTTCTCCCAAATTACAAATAACAGCTACAAGCATTGACATTCATAACCTGCTAATTCTGGACAATAATGCCAATATTTGTAATGTTGAAATGCGGAATAACGGCATCATAGTGATGTTTAGATCACTTCTGGAAACATATGCCCTGGTGATCCCTTACTACAAACTCAACCTATATAAAGGTAAATCTGAAGAATACAGTATTTATAAAGACCATCATTACATAAAAGTGAAGGCAGACAAACCCGGAATACACAAATTCTTTCAGAAAATCATCAATTACAAATCAGACAATGCACCAACCCAAATCGAAGACTTGTAATGATACTGTGAGTAGTGTTGTACACATTTAAAAATCGAAAATGACAGTGACAAAGATTAATTGAGGTTTACCACCTTTTTGAGATACTATCTTTTATTGAAGGCCAGTCCGCCCACCAGTGAAAGGATCCCGAAAACTATCATTGCGTAAGATTGCGTGTTGTCCCCATGTGCTTCCACCTGAAGTGGCCCGGCATTAATAGAAAATTCAGGGGTTACAAGATTATAAACCCCGTATGCTATAAGGCCTACTCCAATTATTAGCAGGACAAATTTCAATACATTATTCATTTAATAAAGTTTTATTAATCTCCGGTGAAAGTAGGAATTAAATTTCTAATTTGATATTCAAATAATTCTAATGCGCATATTACTTACCGGGGCCAATGGATACATAGGAATGAGGTTACTACCTCAGCTTATTGAACAGGGCCATGAGGTTATTTGCGCTGTTCGAAATAAAAACAGGTTTACCTCCAACGAGGAACTTAAAGATAAGGTCGAGATCGTAGAGCTGGACTTTCTAGAAGATATAAAGGCTCCGGAAATTATAAAAAATATAGATGTAGCCTATTATCTCATCCACTCAATGACGGGATCTTCTAAAGATTTCGACGAGCAGGAAGCCACTGCCGCCAGGAATTTCAATCAAATGATGGCGAAAACCTCTGTGAATCAGGTAATTTATCTCAGCGGAATTATCAACGAAGAAAAACTTTCCAAGCACCTTCAATCCAGAAAAGCAGTAGAAGAGATCCTTTACAAGGGAAATTTTAATTTAACCGTATTAAGGGCCGCGATAATTGTTGGCTCGGGCAGTTCTTCCTTTGAAATCATCAGAGACCTTTGCGAAAAATTACCGGTAATGATCACCCCCACCTGGGTAAAAACGAGGTGCCAGCCCATAGCAATTCGAAATATCATTCAGTTTTTAACGGGCGTGATTGCCAGGGAAGAATGTTATAATAAATCTTTTGATGTTGGGGGGCCAGATGTATTGACCTATAAGGAGATGATGGAGCAGTACGCCGAAGTTCGGGGATTGAAATTATGGATCATAGAAGTACCCTTTCTCTCACCCAAGTTAAGTTCATACTGGCTTTACTTCGTCACTTCTACCTCTTACCGTTTAGCCCAAAATCTGGTAGACAGTATGTCTGTTGAAGTGATCACTAAAGACACCAGGCTTAAGGAGATTTTAAATATTGAACTTATTCCTTATAAGGAAGCTATTGAAATGGCATTTTTTAAGATTGAACAAAATGAAGTGGTTTCCAGCTGGAAAGACTCTCTTAGCAGCGGCAGGTTTAGAAAAGAACTCAACAAATATGTACAGATCCCTAAGTATGGATGTATGCAGGATAAAAAATCTATACAAGTAGATGATCCTGATGCTGTTCTGGAAAGGATCTGGGCCATTGGCGGTCTTACCGGTTGGTACTATGGTAACTGGCTCTGGAAAGTAAGAGGTTATCTTGATAAGTTCGCCGGGGGAGTGGGATTAAGACGCGGTAGAACACACCCCAACAAGATCAATGCAGGTGATTCCCTGGATTTCTGGCGAGTACTTCTGGCAGATAAAGAAGAAAAAAGGTTGCTTTTATTTGCAGAAATGAAAGTTCCCGGCGAAGCCTGGCTGGAGTTTAAAATTGATGAAAACAGTATTTTGCACCAAAATGCTACGTTCAGACCTAAGGGATTACTTGGTCGCGCTTACTGGTATTCGATGTATCCCTTTCATTATTTTATATTTGAAGGCATGATCAACAGGATCGCCAAAGGGAATAAACAATAGTAACCACCTAGCAGTACCTAATAGATTTGAAACCAGACCTATATTCCATTTTCAAAAACAAGGTATTTACCGTTTCTGCGATCATACTGATCATTAGCTCTATAGCCATCTTTAGCCAAACTGAAAAATTCTATTCTTCTATAGAAATAAGCTCCTTATGGGTAAGATCTTATTTTGGCACCTTTTACCTATGGTTAGGCCTGGGCTGTGTGGTTTTTTTATTACTAATTGCTTTTTCAAAATTCGGAAGGATCAGGCTAGGAAGTTCTCCGCCAGAATTTGACCGTGCATCCTGGATAGCCATGCTTTATTCAGCCGGGATGGGGGCTGGAATTTTACTTAGAGCGGTCCAGGAACCGGTCTTCATGTTCCTTAATCCGCCAATTTCCACCGGTGAATCACTGGAAACCATCGCCTTAGAATACACCTTTTATCAATGGGGATTTACCGCCTGGGCCTTTTACGGTTTATTTGCCCTGGTAATAGGCTATGTTATTTTTGTGGAAAAGAAGGACGTAAGGTTAAGCTCCGGTTTTACTCTTTTTAAAAAAAACAGGGTCCTTCTATCTTCAATAGATATATTAACCATTCTCACTACGGTTATTGGTTTAGTAGCCGCCATTGGGCTTGGCACCACACAGATCGAGGGAGGCATAAGCCACCTGGAATCCAGGGATCCCGGTAACTTATGGCAAAATATGGCACTGGTATTTATTATATGTTTACTGGCATTTATATCTGCCTGGGCCGGGGTAAATAAAGGTATACGCAGGATCTCGAACTGGAATATTTATGTGACGCTGGCACTTTTGCTATTTGTGTTTTTATCTGGGGACCTGTGGAATATCCTCCTGAATTTTTTAAGATCCTTTTACCACTACATTCTTGATTTCGTACCGCTAAGCCTGGCAATTGGAAATTACGATCCGGGAATTCAATTTCTTACCGACTGGACCTATTACTATTGGGCATTCTGGTTGGCGTGGGCACCATTCACCGGAATATTCATCGCCAGAATTTCGAAGGGCAGAACGATAAGGGAAATGATAACCGGGGTTCTACTGATACCTTCCATAGGAAGTTTCTTCTGGTTTAGCGTTTTTGGGAGTTCTGCCTTTGCATTGATCGGTGAAGAAGAAATTTATAATAATGAGTTTGGAAATGTATTTACCTCCATGTTCATTTTTTTTGAATCACTACCCTTACCGTTCTTAACCAGCATTCTTGTAATTTGTCTGCTTATAAGTTTTCTGGTAACTTCTGTGGATTCTGCGATCTTTGTATTAAGCATGTTCACTGACAAAGGAAAGCAGGAACCTCAAAAAAAATATCGCCTGGCCTGGGCGATATTAATTTTGATCTTTTGTGAAGCAATCGTAGTACTTGGTCAGGTTAAACCCGAAACAAATGTGCTTACAGCAATGCAAAAACTATTGATAATTACTTCACTACCATTTGCATTTTTAAGCCTTTTGATCATCTTCTTATTTAGTGCAAAACTTCTAAAGAAATGATCTATTTCACTTAGGCTTTAGGAAGGAACACCTCGGCCATCATACATCTGGCACTACCTCCACCGCAGGTCTCTATGGTCTGGATTTCTGAACTTAGAATATCGCAATATTTCTCGATTCTCTTTATTTGCTCATCATTTAAACTCCTGTGTGCCCGGGCACTCATCACCAGGTATTTCTTTCCGTTTTCTCCCTGAACCTGCAACATATTACCGGCAAACTCATGCATTTGTTGCTCGCTGATAGCAATAACTTCCTTGCCATCCATTTTTAAATGTTTGAGGACATTTTTGCGCTCCTTTTTATCATCTATAGTATCAAGACATATTACAGCGAACTGGTCTGCAATACACATCATAACATTGGTATGGTAGATAGGAAGCCGTTTTTTATCCACGCTTTGATAGGCCGTAAATATCACCGGAGTAAATTCAAAATCCTCGCAAAATTCAATTAGAAGATCTTCGTCTGCTCTTGGTGAAATCGCACAGTAGGCTTTCTGGTTTTCCCTATCCAGGATCAAACTACCGGTACCCTCGAGAAAGATATCATCTTCCTCTGCCACCGTATAATCCACAATATCTGTGATCTTAAAACCAGCATCTTCCAGTTGTGCAAAGTATTGCAACCTTCTCTCTTTTCGTCTGTTCTCAGCAAACATTGGATAAAGAGCAACCTGCCCATCCTCGTGAAATGAAACCCAGTTATTAGGGAAAATAGAATCTGGAGTATCATCTCCCGGAACATCATCTACTACTATCACATTTACCCCAACAGACCGTAATTTATCTACAAAGATGTCGAATTCCTGGGTGGCTATCTCATTAATATTATCAGCATCAATATTTTCCTGGAAATAATTGTTCACCGCGGTTTGTTCATTCATTCTGAATCCAACCGGTCTCACCATTAATATAGTATCTGTAATCTGTCTCATTTTTTATTCTCTTATTAAAGGTAATGTAGAACAACGCAAAAGTCCTTCCTGTTTTGATATTTCAGCGTAAGGCACCTCTTCAACGGTAATCCCCTGTTCCCTGAGCCAGGTATTAAGCCTGGTAAATCCTTTTTCTGAAATGACCACATCTTCAGAAATCGAAAATATATTCGAATTCATCTGGTACATCTCATCTCTCGTAATTTCATAAATATTCTCCTTTCCAAAGAAATCAACAAGCCAGTTATATTCCTCTTCGATAAGGAAGCCTTCTTTATATATTATTGCCTTATTCTTACCAACAGGTTGAAAACAGCAGTCTAGATGCAAGGCATTGTCTTTCGCAATATTATTTGACTTTTTAAGACTAAAAGAAACAACCTTCTTATCAGGAAAAATTTCCTGTAAAGCAGATACCGCCTTTAAATTTGTTCTGGCAGTTATAAAATCACGGTAATCCTTGCCTTTATAAGTACCCACGAATATATGATCTCTCATAGGCATCACATCTCCCCCTTCTATATGAGCATCTTCGGGCAACCTAATTATTTTTTCCGGGTCGATCTGATTGATCACATGATCTATAGCCTCAATTTCCTGACCTCTATCTGGAAGGATGTTAGAAATAATGAATTTATCATCGATCACGAAAGCTATATCTCTGGTAAATATCTGGTTATAATCCTTTATTATTTTAGGCCTGTATACCTCTACATCATATTTCTTAAGCACTGCTTCTACCGCATCTATCTCCTTCACCATATCTTCTTCTTTAGGATATGTCCCCGCCAGTATATGCTCTTTAGACTTAGGATCATACGCCTCCTCCATCGTAGGAATAGGACCAATACTCTCAGCAGTCCCAAGAACTACCGCTTTAAGTTTTGAAGTTTCATTATTGATATGCAAATCCATGGGATAAATTTTGACAAATATAGAAAAGCTCCATCCAGAGATGAAGCTTTTTAATAAATTACTTTAGATCTTCAAGCAGGATTATCTGCTACCAAGAGGTTTAAATTCTCTGTGATTTTCTCCCACATAAATTTGACGAGGCCGCCCTATTGGCTCCTTTTTCAATCTCATTTCTCTCCATTGAGCAATCCACCCCGGAAGTCTACCAAGTGCAAACATAACGGTAAACATATCTACCGGAATACCAAGTGCTCGGTAAATGATTCCGGAATAGAAATCAACATTAGGATATAGTTTTCTCTTTACGAAGTAATCATCTTCTAATGCCTCTTTTTCCAAACCTTTGGCAATATCAAGAACGGGATCTTCAACACCTAATTGCCCCAGAACCTCATCTGCAGATTTCTTGATGATCTTGGCTCGAGGATCAAAATTCTTATAAACACGGTGACCAAATCCCATTAAACGGAAAGGATCATCCTTATCCTTGGCTTTTTGCATGAATTTATGGGTATCCCCACCATCTTCCTTGATCTTCTCCAACATTTCGATCACGGCCTGGTTAGCTCCTCCATGTAATGGTCCCCAAAGGGCAGAAATTCCCGCTGAGATAGATGCAAACAACCCGGCATGTGAAGAACCTACCATCCTAACGGTTGAAGTCGAACAGTTTTGCTCGTGGTCTGCATGTAAAATTAATAGCTTATCCAGAGCGTCGATCACTGCTTTATCTACACTATAAGTCTTATTGGGCTTTTCGAACATCATCTTGTGAAGATTCTCAACATACCCCAGCGACTCGTCCCCGTAGTTAAGCGGAAGACTATTTTTCTTTCGCAAGGTCCATGCGGCAAGAACCGGGAATTTTCCAAGTATTTTTACAATGGCCTTGTACATATCCTCTTCTGAAGAAACATCTACTGAAGAAGGGTTAAATGCGATCAAAGCACTGGTCAAAGATGAAAGAACCCCCATTGGATGAGCCGACTTTGGAAATCCATCAAGGATCTTCTTCATCTCTTCATCTACGTGAGACTGTTCCTTGATATCTGTATTGAATTTTTCAAGCTGTTCTTTATTTGGTAATTCACCAAAGATTAAAAGATAAACAACTTCAAGAAAATCAGCTTTTTCCGCCAGTTCTTCAATAGCGTATCCCCTATATCTTAAGATACCTTTTTCACCGTCTAAAAAAGTGATGGCACTCTCACAGCTTCCAGTATTCTTAAATCCAGGGTCCAACGTGATAAGCCCGGCTTCTCCACGTAATTTTTTAATATCTATCCCTATTTCATCTTCGGTTCCCACGGTAACGGGAAACTCATATTTCTTTCCGTCAAATTCGAGTGTCGCTGTTTTAGACATATTATAGTTTATTCTTTTAGATTAATTTTTAAGGATTGCTAAATTACGAAATTTACTGTTAAAATAATTTTAAGCTGGGTATTGAAATTTCAGAAATACCCCTATTTTATTCAGTTTTCGTAAAATTTAACTTTAGAGTTCCAATAACTTAAGACCGTTTTAATAAGATAGGCAGGAATATGTAAAAAATAAGATTTAAATAATAGTGTCTCTACATGATTATAGATACACCTAAATCTCTGAATAAAAGCTGAAAAATGAGGCCTAACTAAGCTGGTAAAGTTCTTTGTAATACCTGTCTACAGACATTTCCCAGGTAAACCTTTTCTGGATGGCATTCTCTTTGATCTTTTGCCATTTTTCCCTGTCATTAAAATAGAGATCTACTGCCTCTGAAAATACTTTTACAAAATTACCTATTTTCTCATCGGTAGTTTTTCCGTCAAAACTAAAGCCGGTCTCCATATGTTTAACGGTATCTTTTAATCCCCCTGTGTTATGTACCAGGCATGGTTGTCCGTTTCTCATTGCCAGCATCTGACTAATACCGCAAGGCTCGAATTGGCTCGGCATGAGATAAAGATCAGATTCCTGGTAAAGCATGTCGATGATACTTTCTGATTGAGCATTAATAAAAATAAAATTCTTATGCTTATAGCTCGCCTCTCTAAAGATTAATTCATATTCCGGTGCTCCGGTGCCCAGTAATATATAAACGCCGTTTACCTCGGTAAGTTTTTGCATTAAATCCTGAAGCAAACCGGGGTCTTCTCTAAAGAAAAAAAACTTTTGCTCTGTAAGCCTTGCCACACTGGTGCAAATAAAATCGGGTTTGTGCTCCTGCCATCTAGTGAGCTTTTCCCCTGTATGGGCCAGGTAGTGTGCTTTATAATCCTTCTTTTCTTCCTGTAACCAACGAAATAGCCTACGTATACATTGTCTAAAAAGTATGCCTTTCTCCACTATAGCTATATCACTATAGTTGGCTCCATTCAAAATTCCGAAAAGCCGTCCTTCTGCCTCAGCGTACTTAAGATCCCCTTCCAGTCCTTCACCCCCAATAAAATGTGGCGGATCACTTGGCATTTGAATATCTTCTTTATAGGACGGAGAAACTGTATGCACGGCATCTGCCAGCCTAATCCCAACCGCCATAAGATTAATGCAATCGGGATACCTGTGATCCAGAAGCTTTTGCCGATCATAGGTTACATCAGGGAAGAACGCCTGTACTGAAGAGAAATTATTATCGAAAGGCCTAATCCCCTGAATCGCGAGATTATGAATAGAATATACCATTCTTATATCTTTCAATCCTTGAAATCTAGGGTTAAATTCACGAAGAAATAATAACATGCTGGTATGCCAGTCATGTAAATGTATAACGTCTAGCTTTCCAAAAACTTCCTCCCTCACCGCAGCAGCAACGGCGGTACAGAAAAGTGAAAATACATTGGCATCTGTATAAAATGGTTGCTCCGGGTCGTTGAAATATATATGAGCAATATCGCCAGCCTTAATGTCCGGATGGTGCAACACATAATGACGAATGGCTTTTATTTGTTTTTTACCCGGAACCTCGAAGATCTCAGCGTTGTGAGGAATCCCTCTAAAAATGAAATGTACATCGGTTATTTTTACAGCTTCTTCAAGATGTAACCTGGAATACGCAGGCGTGATCACTTTCGCCAGATCTCCTCTTGATGCAATCTGCCTGGGAACATCGCGCACAACGTCACCCATTCCACCAGCTTTACAGCGCTGAATGCCGTCATTTTCTGCTGCGACAAATAAAAAATTGGTATTCACTATATGAGTTAGTTAATGCTATGAAAATAGTAATTAAACTACAGCATCAACAAGTAAATAGTCTAAATGAATGTTAATATATATAATAAAAAAAGCCTCTTTTAGGTAAAGAGGCTTCCGGTTGGATTTTATAACACTTATTTGATCTTGAAAGCTTTATCCTGAGGATAATAAGCTACATCCCCTAATTCTTCTTCGATCCTTATTAATTGATTGTATTTTGCCATACGGTCACTTCGTGAAGCAGAACCGGTCTTGATCTGTCCGGTATTTAATGCTACCGCAAGATCTGCAATTGTATTATCTTCAGTTTCTCCTGAACGGTGAGACATTACAGAAGTATAGCCGGCGTTATGAGCCATATTTACTGCAGCAATAGTTTCCGTTAGGGTACCAATTTGATTCACTTTAATTAAAATGGAATTCGCGATATTTTCTTTAATCCCTCTTCCTAATCTTTCAACATTCGTCACAAAGAGATCATCTCCAACAAGCTGGACCTTATCTCCGATCTTTTCGGTTACCGCTTTCCATCCTTCCCAGTCATTTTCATCCATACCGTCTTCAATAGAAATAATAGGATATTTTGAAGCTAGCTCAGCAAGATATTCTGCCTGCTCTTCACTGCTTCTTATCTTTCCTTTATCCCCTTCAAATTTGGTATAATCATATTTTCCATTCACATAGAATTCAGCAGCAGCACAGTCTAATGCGATCATTACCTGTTTACCCGGCTCATACCCTGCATTTTTAATAGCCTTTAATATGGTATCTAATGCATCCTCTGTACCATCAAGTGTGGGAGCAAAACCACCTTCATCCCCAACTGCTGTACTCAAACCACGGTCATGCAATACTTTTTTAAGGTTATGAAAAATTTCTGTTCCCATTTTTAAGGCGTGAGAAAACGTATCTGCCATTACCGGCATTACCATAAATTCCTGAAAAGCTATGGGAGCATCACTATGAGATCCCCCATTAATGATATTCATCATAGGTACCGGCAGCGTATTAGCGCTTACACCCCCCACATATCTGTACAGTGGCATGTTCAATTCGTTCGCAGCAGCCTTTGCCACAGCTAAAGAAACACCTAATATAGCGTTAGCACCTAATTTAGACTTATTCGGGGTTCCATCAAGATCGATCATAGTCTGGTCTATCAGATTTTGTTCAAAAACCGAAAATCCCAAAAGCCTATCAGCGATCTCTTCATTTACATTTTCTATAGCTTTTAAAACACCTTTACCCATAAAGTCCTTACCACCGTCACGAAGTTCTACTGCTTCGTGCTCGCCTGTGGAAGCTCCAGAAGGTACCGCCGCCCGTCCCAGAATACCATTCTCGGTAATCACATCTACCTCTACAGTAGGATTACCTCTTGAATCAAAAATCTGACGTGCATGAATATCTAATATAGCGCTCATATTATCTTAATTTTTTTAGTTAGTTGAACAGATTGCAAGATACAAAGACAGGGGTTAAAAATCGACTGAGACCATTAGTTTTAAAGCATTTATAACAAATAAATTCACTAAAACGTTTTCGAAAAATAAGACGCGGACAATTAAAAGAAGATTCTTTTAAGAAGTGGAGATTTACTGGATTAAATGGAATGGATTATTGTCTACTCTATTATAACCCACCCAAGCTGAAGTCCAAATAACGGAGTGAAATAAATATCCTCTGTCTCATTAAAACCCAAACCAAGGCCCAGGTTAAGATTAAGTTTAAAGCCGCTGTCATAAACCCTTTGCAGTCCCCAGGCTGGACCTATGAAAACACCATAATCATTATCATACTCAAGATCTCCAACAAGAGGTTTTCCACCTGTAATCGATGTAACGGCAGCTACATAATTGGCGCTATTTTCAGAAGTCTTTCTACCCCGATCAGCCCTCTTTTCGAAGTTATAGTAATGCCTATATTGAATTTCAAAGCCTGGGAAAATACCAAAAGCATCTCCACTATAAGTGGATCTATGATAGGCAAAACCAATTCCCAGGTCAAGATCTAT
>JBFGDP010000044.1:0-12692 GCA_041580575.1 Christiangramia sp. | reverse complement strand
CTTGATCAGCCTGAAGAAGCTTTAGGGTACTACGAGAAAGCTGCTGAAATGAGATCTAACTCGTTTACAACTCCAAGATTCTTATTAAAAGCGGCGATCACCGCTCTTAAAACCGGTGATGCAGATGCAGCTGAAGAATATCTTTTAGAAATAGAAGATGAGTATCCAGACGCTCCTGAATCAGATAAAGTGCCGATCTACCTTGGTCAGGCTCGTGCGATGAAAAATTAAGATATGGCTACAAAAGGTAATAACCTTTCACAATACGATAAAGATACGATCCCAAACGCGAAAGATTTTCGGTTTGGGATCGTTGTTTCTGAGTGGAATGAAGAGATCACAGAAGGCCTTTTCCAGGGAGCCTTCGATGCCTTTATAGATAATAACGTCAAGAAGGAGAATATTGTAAGGTGGAATGTTCCCGGAAGTTTTGAATTGATCTATGGATGTAAAAAACTTCAGGAAAGTTTTGATATGCTGGATGCGATCATCGCTGTGGGCAGCGTGATCCAGGGGGAGACCAAGCACTTCGATTTTGTGTGTGACGGGGTTACCCAGGGAATCAAAGATCTGAATATCCAGGGAGATATCCCGGTAATCTTTTGTGTGCTTACAGATAATAATATAGAGCAGTCCAGAGCCAGAAGTGGTGGCGAGCACGGGAACAAGGGAACTGAAGCTGCCATAGCGGCCATTAAAATGGCTCAATTGCGCAAAGATGCTAAATTCTACAAGGACTAACCTAGTCTGGTAAGCGGTTTCGAAACGGCATTGTTATTGCTTATTTAATAATACCTCCATGCTTCGGATTTTTGAAGCATTTTGAGTAAATTTGGATCAGCAAACAATCTACAGTTTTGAAAATCAATTTAAACAAAATCAGAAAAAATACGCGGTATAATTATACTCCCCGCTATTATAAGGGGAAGGATACCGGTAATATTTATGATTTTGATAATAAATTCAATAAATACAGGGAAGCCACGAATGCTATAGATTTTGGTTCTCACTGGGCAGAGGCACGTAAAGACAGCCGTACCAGGGGAAACCGGAGTATTAACAGGCGTGTGGTTTATATAATTCTAATCTTACTTTTCATCTGTCTGTGGATATTAGATTTTGATTTGTCCATTTTCTCGAATCCCCGATAAATGAGTAACGTAATTCAATTGTTGCCCGATCATGTTGCCAACCAGATCGCTGCGGGTGAAGTGGTGCAACGTCCGGCCTCGGTAATTAAAGAACTTCTTGAAAATTCAATAGACGCAAAGGCAAGCCGTATCCAGGTGATAATCAAGGATGCTGGTAAGACCCTTATCCAGGTTATTGATGATGGTATGGGTATGAACCTTACCGATGCCAGGATGAGCTTTGAAAGACATGCCACTTCCAAGATCAAGATCGCTGATGATCTTTTCAGTCTTAAAACCAAAGGTTTTCGCGGGGAAGCACTTGCTTCTATCGCTGCGATCGCTCATGTAGAATTAAAGACGAGGACTGAAGATGATGAAATTGGGACCTGTCTTAAGGTTGAAGGTAGTGAAGTAGTTTCACAGGATGCCTGTGTGACTCCCAAAGGCACCTGTTTAAGTGTTAAGAATCTTTTCTATAATATTCCCGCCCGGCGTAATTTTTTGAAATCTGATAATGTTGAGACCCGTCATATCATAGATGAGTTTCAAAGGGTGGCCCTGGCACATCCCGATATCAGTTTTTCTTTAACTCATAACGGGAATGAGCTTTTTCAGCTTCCTATGACTAATTTTCGCCAGCGTATTACCAATATTCTGGGGGGGAAGACCAACGAAAAACTGGTTCCGGTAGAGGAAGATACAGAGATCGTAAAGATCTCCGGTTTTGTAGGTAAACCGGAATTTGCCAAAAAAAGCCGCGGGGAGCAGTTCTTCTTTGTGAATAACAGATTCATCAAAAGCCCTTATCTTAATCATGCCGTAGTAGCATCTTTCGAAGGTCTTTTAAAAGATAAAAGTTATCCAAGTTATTTCCTGTACCTGGAGGTGGATCCTAAATCTATAGATATTAATATTCACCCTACCAAAACCGAGATTAAATTCGATGATGAGCATGCGTTATATGCTATTTTAAAAAGTTCTATAAAGCACAGCCTCGGGCAATTTAATGTGGCTCCAATCCTGGATTTTGAAAGAGACTCTGAACTTGATACCCCTTATAATTATAAAGACAGGGAGGCAGACGTTCCGCAGGTAGAGGTAGATCGTAACTTTAATCCTTTCCAAAGCGAGAATAATTATAAAGCTCAATTTGGTGGAGGAAACACGTATCGGAAAGAAAAGCCGGCAGAATGGGAGAGTTTATACTCGGGTCTGCAATCTGATAATGAACAGCAGGTAGATATTAAGCAAATTGAATTCGAAAGTGAAGAGGTTACCGGGAATCTTTTCGGAGCTAAAGAAGAGCAGGCAGAGAAGTCTACCTTTCAGGTTCAGAAAAAATATATAGTTTCCACTCTCAAAAGCGGGATACTGGTCATTGATCAGCATAGAGCCCATACCAGGGTGTTATATGAAGAGCTTTTAAAGAATATAACTGTCTCATCTGCAGTTAGTCAGCAATTGTTATTTCCATTAAGACTTCAGTTTAATCATCAGGAGGTTGAAATGTTAAAGGAGATCAAGGAATCCCTGGAGCAGACCGGCTTTATTTTTTCTGAGATCAAAAAAGATGAGGTGGAAATTACGGGAATTCCAACCCTTATTTCTGAAAGTGAAGTGGAGATTCTGCTGGAACAATTACTGGCAGATTTTGAAAAGGATGTCCCGGATAATGGTTTTTCCCAAACAGACTTATTGGCAAAATCCCTGGCTAATTCCATGGCGGTAAGATCTGGAACCTTATTGAACTCTGCAGAGCAGCAACATATTGTAAATAGACTTTTCGCCTGTAAAGAACCGGCGCTTAGTCCTTTTAATAAAACCGTGTTCACAACCATATCGGTCGACGAACTTGATAAAAAATTTGCCTAATGGGAAGAATGACTGAGACCGTTAAGGTTTTACTTATAATCAACGTAATATTTTTTATTGGCAGCCAATTAATTGGTGAGGTAGCCTATGAGTATTTCGCCTTGTGGTTTATTAAAAATCCTAATTTCCATTTCTGGCAGGTGATCACGCATATGTTTATGCATGGAGGCTTTATGCATATCCTGTTCAATATGTACGCGCTTTGGGCCTTTGGAAGCCCTATAGAACAGATGCTGGGACAAAAACGTTTTTTATTCTTCTATTTTTCTGCCGGAATAGGAGCAGCTTTGTTGCATACCCTGGTAAACTTCTATGCCTATCAAAAAGGTTTTAATGGCTTACTGGAACTGGGATGGACGCCACCGGAAATAATGAGCTATATTGAGCAGGCTTACAGCTCTAATCGATTTGCGATACCCGAAGGTATAGATGAAGGGACCTTAAGATCTATGTTGCAGTCCTTTGGGAATCCTGCCGTGGGTGCTTCTGGCGCCATTTATGGTATTCTGGTCGCTTTTGGGATGATGTTCCCGAATGTAGAATTGTTCCTTTTGTTTGTTCCGGTGCCAATTAAGGCAAAGTATTTTATTCCCGCTTTAATTGTCTTAGATTTGTTTTCCGGAGTTACCGGTTATTCCATTTTTGGAGGCTCGATCGCTCATTTTGCCCATGTGGGAGGTGCATTGTTCGGCTTCATCATGATGTATTACTGGAAAAAAAATCAGTTTAACGATAATCGCTGGTATTGATGAGATCATCAGATAGAATAAGATTTAAGATCCAGACCGCTACGGTCACCGAAAAGCTCATTGGTATTAATGTACTGGTCTTTATATTGTTCTTTCTGCTTAAAACCATTGCCTACCTTTTTCAGTTTCCTTCAGATTTTCTATTACAATGGTTCGTTTTTCCTAAGGAACCAGTAGAATTTCTGGTGAAACCCTGGTCTATTATTACTTATTCTTTTCTGCATAGTGGTATCTGGCATATTCTTTCTAATATGCTTATCCTGTATTTTTCCGGGATCTATTTCCTGAATTATTTTTCACCCAAAAGATTACTGAATTATTACTTCCTTGGCGTCATAATAGGCGCCCTGGTATATATGTTAAGCTATAATCTTTTCCCTGCTTTCCAGGGTACCGGCCGGTCTTATCTCATGGGTGCTTCTGCAGGAGTTATGGCCGTACTAATAGGAATTGCCTCTCATATTCCTAATATGAGAGTTAGATTAATGCTGCTGGGAAGCGTAAAATTCTGGTGGATCGCAGCTTTCCTGGTAGTACTCGATGTTATTCAGATCCCCATGGGAAACGCCGGGGGGCATCTGGCGCATTTAGGAGGAGCAGGATTGGGTTACTTTTATACCACCCAGCTGAAACAGGGCAATGATATAGGGAAATGGTTTGAAAATATCATCGATGCCATAGTATCGATTTTTAAACCAAAGCAACGAAAAGCCAGGATGAAAACTGTGCACCGTACCGGTAAAGCAACTAAAACCCGTTCCGCTTCAACGTCCAAAAACAACTTCAATAAAGATGAAAAGCAGAAGAAGGTAGATGCTATTCTGGACAAGATCAGTAAAAGTGGCTATGAGAGTCTTACCAAGGCAGAGAAAGACATTTTGTTTCAAGCGGGCAAATAAGATTAAATGAAGAATTTAAATCTCTTTGATAAATTCATATTCATTTTGAATTCCCTGGCGGCTACTGCTTTGTTATTCTCTTATTTATTACCCCTCATTCCGCCTAAAACATTTCCGTTACTGTCTGTATTAAGCCTCGGCGTACCTGTACTAATTATCCTGAATGTACTGTTCATGATCTACTGGATTTTTAGATTGAAAAGACAGGTTTTACTTTCTATAATTGTGTTGCTCCTTGGATATAATTATGTGATTGGATTCATCAAGATCTCAGACCCTGAAATTGATACCGAGGAACGCTCAGATTTTTCCCTGATGAGCTATAACGTTCGAATGTTCAACGTCTATAAATGGTCTAAAAGAAAGGATATCCCCGAAAAGATTACCGGCTTTATACGGGAACAGGATCCCGATATTTTATGCATTCAGGAGCATTATGTAGGTGCAGCGGGACTTTCGGCCCTGTATCCCTATGAATATGTTAAGCTAAAGGGTAAGAATGCTGAATTTGGGTCGGCTATTTTTTCAAAGTATCCCATCATTAACCGCGCTTCTCTCGATTTTCCTCATCATGGGAATAACAATGCTATTTATGCAGATATTGTCATGGGCAACCAGGATACCGTGCGGGTGGTGAATGTGCATTTTCAATCCCTGAACATTAAACCCGGTATAGATGACCTGCAAAAAGAGGATTCCAAAAAATTACTGGGGAGAATAGGCCATGGCTTTTCTTTGCAACAGGAGCAGGCAGAAATGCTTCTGGAAGAGTTAAGAAGGTCACCCTATAAGACAGTGATCGCCGGAGATTTTAATAATACCAGTTTTTCATATATCTATAATCTAATTAAACAGGACGGCAGGTTTAAAGATGCTTTTCTGGAAGCGGGGAGTGGTTTTGGGAAGAGCTTTAAACTGGATTATTTTCCGTTAAGGATCGATTTTCTGTTAATAGAGAATGGTATGTCTGTCAATGAATTTGAAAAGTTCGAGATCGATTATTCAGATCATTATCCCGTGCTCACCAGGATTGGATTATAATTCCTGTTCTAATAAATAATCCAGGGCTGCAGTACCTTCGTTGAAAATGAGATCCAGCACGCATAGATTCGGGAGGAACCCCGATTTTTCTTCAAATACCTGAGTATATTTAGAATTCTCAAAACCATGGTTGGATTTGGCATTTATGAGATGCCTGAAGTTGTCATTATCTTCCGGATCAAGAATAAACTCGTCTGTTTTATTGAATTCCAAGTCTATCTGTAGGCAATCTGCAACAAACTCCATGCAGTGGTAATTAAAATCCATTAAGAACTTAAATTTCTTATGGTACAATGGATGGAGTTCATCTTCATAGAACTCAAAGAAAGGTGAAGTCTGGTAAGAAGCTTTGAAGGCTCTCCAGTGCTGGGTTTGCCATCCAAATTCATTTTCTATCTGGACGTCCTTATATTTCTGATGACCTTTTTTAGAAAGTCCCATGGCCGCACTGTGCCTAATGGGGATATTCAGCGTAAGTCTGCCATTGGCATCATAAATGTACATCCTGTTTCTATAAGTCTGCTTTTGGTAGTTATCCTCATTTTCAAAGATCACTTTCCTGGCCCTGGCAATGGCTGTCCACTGGCTAATAGGTCCAAAATAGGCAGGATGTAATAATACAGGCTTCATGATATCTAAGCTTCCTCTCTTCGTTTTTTGAAATATTTCCATCCGAAGAAAATAACCATAATAATAAGGAAATATGGCAGGAACGAGGTTGGTTCCCCATCACCCTTTACCGTGGTAAAAACCCTCTCCCAGCGAATCTTATCAAATCCACTGGCATTAGAATCCCAGCTCATCCATACAAATACAGGTTTTCCAACTACATGATTTTCCGGTACATATCCCCAGGTGCGGCTATCTTCAGAATTATTCCTGTTGTCTCCCATCATCCAGTAGTAATTCTGTTTGAAGGTGTAACTATCAATTGGCTGACCATTAAGTAAAACCTGGGTCCCGTTTACTGTAAGTTTATTTTCAATCCCAAGTTCCTCGCCTTCGTATGTTTCTATGATCTCTTTGTAGAATGCCATGGTCTGGGGCGTAATCGCGACGGTTTTACCTGCTTCAGGTATATAAATAGGGCCGAAGTTGTCGTTATTCCAATTGCGTTTTCTATCGTTGGGGAACAGATTAGGGTTTTTTATACCGGCAGAATCTACATATTTTTTGATAGTAGCCACATTAGGATGGTTCTTAAATCTTTCGAAATTCTCGTCTGAAAGTGACTGAATAAAGAATGCATTGTTATTAGGGTTGTACGAATAACCATCGGTGATATCATACAATTTATACAGACTTTGAGGATTGAAGGGCTGTCCCTTGGTTTGTCCTATATAAGAAAACTGTGGTTTTGCTCTATCTGGCAGCTCTGTTTGTTTGCCATTAATATGAACATATCCGTTTACCACAGACAGGGAATCACCTGGTATTCCCACAGCTCTTTTAACATAATTAGATTTTTTGTCTACCGGCTTGTCATAATGTTTTCCAGACCGGTCAAAGAATTGTCTCACTGTATCTACCGGCCAGTTAAATACTACAATATCATTTCTCTCGATCTTCTCAAAACCGGGAAATCGAAAATAGGGGATCTGTGGCTTTTTCAGGTAAGATTTAACTCCCAGCAGGGGAATGGTATCGTGAACCATAGGGAAAGAAACCGCAGTTTGAGGAACTCTGGCTCCATAATGGAATTTGCTCACAAAAAGAAAATCACCTACCAGTAAAGTTTTTTCCAGTGAGGAAGTAGGTATTGTAAACGGTTGCATGAAATACGTATGCACGATCGTGGCTGCTATAACTGCGAACAGAATAGAGCTTATCCATTCACCCGCCTCTGTCCTGGGTTTAAGATCGCGATCTACGATATAAGCGTCTTTGGTAGCATAATTCACATAATATATATAAAGGCCCAGCGTAAGGATAACGGCGATGGTTTCGGCCGTAGAATTTCTACCGAAACTTCTTATGGTCTCTACCCAGATTACCGGTATTATGATAAGATTCACAATGGGAATAAACATCAAGATCACCCACCACCAGGGTCTGTTGATGATCTTCATAAGAATTACGGCATTATATACAGGAATTGCTGCTTCCCAGGCTTTTCTACCTGCTCTCTGATATAATTTCCAGGTTCCAAGAAAATGCACAACCTGGATTAGCAGGAAAAAAATGAACCATTCGGTAAAAGTCATATTTTAATCTTTTCGGTATAAGGCAGGATTTGCCCTAATTTGTTACAATTTAATTTTGAAAAAGGTCTGAAAGCACATCCTTCATGGTGAAAATACCCGATTTGTCCTTCAGGTATTCCGCAGCTACCACGGCTCCCAAGGCAAATCCCTGTCTGGATTTGGCGGTATGTTTAATTTCTATTTGATCTATTTCAGAATCATAAGTTACCGTATGCGTGCCGGGAACATTCTCTTCGCGTTTGGCACTAATTGGAATTTCATCTTCATCGGCATCATTAAGTTGCCAGCCTTTTAACTTTGAATTTTTCTCCAGGATTTGCTGAGCCAGGGTAATGGCAGTTCCACTTGGAGCGTCAAGTTTTTGAGTATGATGAACCTCCTCTATAGCCACGCTATAGTCTTTAAGCCCCTGCATCATACCCGCCAGTTTTTGATTGAGCTCGAAGAATACATTCACACCTAAACTAAAATTCGAAGCATAAATAAAGGCTGAATCCTGTTCCAAGCATATTTTTCTGGCTTTCTCATAATCATCCAGCCAGCCCGTAGTGCCACATACCACCGGTATTTTATTTTTAAAACAGGTAGTAATATTTTTAAATGCCGCCCTTGGAATGCTAAAATCTATGGCAACATCTACTTTTGAAGCTTCAAGGTCGTGATTGTCTATATCGTCACTAATCTTCAAAACTATCTTGTGACCGCGACTCTCAGCGATCTTTTCAATAGTTTTTCCCATTCTTCCGTAACCTAAAAGTGCAATATTCATATTAGAAGTTGTAATTAAGGGTAAGTCCGTAATTGGTTTTACCTGAGAGACGGTTGAAATCCAGGTTAGGTTTAACGGTAAGATCCTCGTCTACATTAAACTGTCTTAGATGAGCATCTACATTGGCATCTATAATATTCAGAATATAGACACCCACCGTAACCAGAATGGATATTTCTTTATTTTTCTGGTAAAATTCCTGGGCTCTAATCAAGCCATCTGTGGTAATTCTGCTTTCGAATTCATCTGGTCTGCCGGCCAGCCTGTCTTTGTAGGCATTCCGGTACCTGTCATATTGTTTATCATTCTCCAGGTAGAAATAGACCCCGGTTCCTAACCCGGCATAAGCGATAGGTATTTTCCAGTAGCTGCCATTATAAGCCTGCCCCAACCCCGGTAGAACGGCAGAGTAAAAAGCTGCTTTCGCCGGTGCCAGGGCGTTGTAGGGTTCGTATTCCTTTTCCTTTAATTCCTTTTTTGCTTTTCTGCCTGAAGAAACTTTTAAAGAGTCTTCCTGTGCTGCACCGATAGAAACGATGAACAGAAAAATGAACAGGAATAAATTAGGTTTATTCCTCACCCCGAATAAGTTTTTTGATCCTTTCAAAATCTTCTTCAGAAGAAAATGGAATGGTTAATTTACCACTCCCTTTTTTAGTGACTTTTACATCTACTTTGGTTCCAAGGTACTCCGTAAATTCCTTGATACCTTTTTTGTAGGATGTTGGAACACTTACTTTCTTATTTGAAGCCTGGGGTTTACCATCAGAGTTAAGTTCGCGCACCAACTGCTCAGTTTCCCTTACAGAAAGTGATTTCTGGATGATCTTTTCATAGATCTCCAGTTGTTTTTGTGTATCATCTATGTTGATAAGTGCCCTGCCATGTCCCATACTAAGAAAACCGTCCCTCATCCCGGTTTGAATGATAGGGTCCAGTTTCAAAAGACGGAGATAATTGGCAATTGTTGAACGATTCTTCCCGATACGTTCACTCAATTGTTCCTGTGTTAACTGGATCTCATCAATTAATCGCTGGTAAGACAGGGATATTTCAATAGGATCAAGGTCCTGTCTCTGAATATTTTCAACCAGCGCCATTTCCAGAGATTCCTGGTCATTGGCGATCCTTATATAGGCAGGTACTGTTTTTAGACCTACTAACTTAGAGGCGCGATACCTGCGCTCTCCAGATACTAACTGGTATTTGTCAAAATCCAGCTTTCTAACGGTAATAGGTTGGATCACCCCTAATTCACGAATAGAGGTTGCTAATTCCTTAAGAGATTCTTCGTTGAAGCTGGTACGGGGCTGAAAAGGATTGACCTCAATAGAGGATAATTCCAACTCCACGATATGGCCAACCAGTTTGTCGGCATTTTTATCTTCTGCAGATCTAATATCATTATCTGGATCTTTCAACAGGGCTGAAAGTCCTCTTCCCAATGCTTGTTTTCTGGTAGCCTTCGCCATTTGCTTAGTTTTTCTTTATAATTTCATGTGCCAGGCTCAAATAATTGCTGGCTCCTTTACTGGAAGCATCGTAATTAATAATGCTCTCGCCATAACTGGGGGCTTCACTTAAACGTACATTTCTCTGGATGATTGTTTCAAAAACCATCTCATCAAAATGTTTTTTAACCTCCTCAACCACCTGGTTAGAAAGTCTTAACCTGGAATCATACATGGTTAAGAGAAGACCCTCGATATCCAGTTTGTTGTTATGTATCTTTTGTACGCTTTTAATCGTATTCAGTAATTTACCCAGTCCTTCCAGGGCGAAATATTCACATTGAATAGGAATAATCACAGAGTCTGCAGCTGTAAGCGCATTTAAGGTTAACAATCCCAGGGAGGGGGCACAATCTATCAGGATAAAATCATACTTGTCTTTTAAAGGCTCCACCGCTTTTTTCAGCATGGATTCTCTTTCTTCCTGGTCTACCAGTTCGATTTCTATCGCTACCAGGTCTATATGTGCCGGAATGATATCCAGGTTTGGTGAGCTGGTTTTCTGGATAGCCTGTTCTGCTTTAATGGAATGCTCCAGCAATTGGTAGGTTCCATGTTCTACCTCTTCAACGTCTATTCCCAGGCCAGATGTTGCGTTGGCCTGAGGGTCGGCATCAATCAATAATATTTTTTTTTCCAGAACCCCTAATGAAGCTGCAAGGTTCACAGATGTGGTGGTTTTACCCACGCCTCCCTTTTGGTTGGCAATAGCAATGATTTTACCCATTAAAAGTGTATGATTTTTGAAAGGTAAAAATACAATTTATTATAGGTTTAGAAAATGAAATTGTTAACAGCTTCCAAAGAAAAAACCGGATAAGATCCCACTGAAACTGGGAGCTTATCCGGTGTCGTCTCCTTTCGGCAGTTTTTTTGTTGAAAACTGGAAAAGAAAGTTGATCTAATTATTCTTTTTTGCCTTGATCATACTTTCCAGCATGTCCCACATTTCCTCGGGAACAGCCTCCAGTAAATTAAATTGTCCGGCACCTTTAAGCCATTCTCCACCATCGATGGTGATCACTTCCCCATTCACGTAGGCCGAAAAATCTGAAACCAGATAGGCTGCCAGGTTGGCCAGTTCCTGATGATCACCAACTCTTTTAAGAGGTACTTTTTTCGCAAGATCAAATTTCTCTTTGAGATCACCTGGTAAAAGCCTGTCCCATGCACCTTTAGTAGGGAAGGGGCCGGGAGCGATCGCATTCGACCTTATTCCGTATTTAGCCCATTCTACGGCCAGAGACCTGGTCATGGCTAATACCCCTGCCTTGGCCGTTGCACTAGGTACTACATAAGCCGAACCTGTCCAGGCGTAGGTGGTTACAATATTTAGTATGGTCTTGTTCTCTTCTTTTTGATCTATCCAGTGTTTTCCTAAAGCCAAAGTACAGTTCTTACTGCCCTTTAAAACGATGTCGATGATAGTGTCAAATGCGTTGGCGCTTAATCTTTCGGTGGGAGAGATGAAGTTACCGGCAGCATTGTTCAATAGGATATCTACAGACCCAAATTCTTTGACCACGGTATCACGCATCGCTTCTACCTGGTCATAATGTCTTACGTCACATTGAACGGCAAAACACTTTCCGCCGGTCTCTTCTTCAAGTTCCTTAGCGGTATTCTCCAGTTTTTCGATATTTCTCGAGGTGATTGCAACTTTAGCTCCTAGTTCCAGGAAATATTTGGTCATTGATTTACCAAGTCCGCTACCGCCACCGGTTACGATAATATTTTTTCCTTCCAGGGCATCATCCCGAAGCATTTTTTTCTTTAAATCCATAATTTCAGTATTCAGTATTCAGTAATCTGTATTCAGTGGCTTTATATTGGAGTGTGATCCTGTCAGCGCACTGTTTATTGTTACTGCTTACATTAGGTTAATTAGTCTATTAATATTTCCAATAATTGTATTGCTGCTTCGCTGATCTTGGTACCCGGTCCAAAAACGGCCACCGCACCGGCATCAAACAGGTACTGGTAATCCTGGGACGGAATAACGCCTCCAACGATCACCATAATATCTTCTCTTCCTAATTTTTTTAGCTCTTCTATTACCTGGGGTACCAAGGTTTTATGTCCTGCGGCCAGGGATGATACTCCCAGGATATGCACATCATTTTCCACGGCCTGCTGTGCAGCCTCTGCCGGGGTTTGAAATAATGGGCCAATATCCACATCAAAACCCAGGTCGGCATACCCGGTAGCCACTACTTTGGCTCCACGGTCGTGACCATCCTGTCCCATTTTTGCGACCATGATCCTGGGTCTGCGACCTTCCATTTCTGCAAATTTATTGGCCATTTCCCTGGCTTTATGGAATGAGCTGTTGTCTTTCATTTCTTTTGAATATACTCCGCTAAAAGATTGAATTTTTGCTTTATACCTGCCGTACACATCTTCCAGGGCATCGCTTATTTCGCCGAGGCTGGCTCTTTCTCGTGCCGCTTCAACAGCCAGGGTTAATAAGTTGCCATTTTCTTCCTTAGCAGCATTTCTCAGGTTCTGCAGGGT
>JBFGDP010000043.1:0-12715 GCA_041580575.1 Christiangramia sp. | reverse complement strand
TGGACTCTTCGCGATTATGTATACCAATTTAAATATGTATTCACTAAAATGGGAGCGAGCCAGCTAGGTGGTTTTGGTGCTATTGGCGGATTATTTCCAGACACCTGGAACTGGGCCGGATTCTGGCACACTACAGCCTTGTTATCCATCATACTGGCATTTATGAATATCCTGCCTATTCCAGCCCTTGACGGCGGCCATGTAATGTTCTTGTTATATGAAATGGTCACCGGTAGAAAGCCAAATGATAAATTTATGGAGATCGCCCAGATGGTTGGATTCTTCCTGCTTATAGCTTTAGTGCTTTATGCAAACGGGAATGACATTTATCGCTGGTTGTTTAATTAGAAGTTTTGCGATTTACAATTATAAAAGCAGCCTTAAAGGCTGCTTTTTTTATTAAACAGGAAAGACTTCCAGAAATGATTAAAATTTTTTCTAGCCCGAAACATCCTAAATTATTGACAATCCGATAGATTCAAAATTCGCTTTAAATTCTTCGAAAAAAATTGAAAAAATCTTTTGACGGCATTTAAAATTTGGTTTATATTTGCAACCGCTTTCAAAGCAAAACACTCCTCCTTAGCTCAGTTGGTTAGAGCATCTGACTGTTAATCAGAGGGTCCTTGGTTCGAGCCCAAGAGGAGGAGCAAAATTTAAGCCTGACTTTTTTGGTCAGGCTTTTTTTGTGGGTTTAATTTTGGGCGAGAAGTTTATCCTGAGCGAGGCACGAGTCGAAGGGAGCCCAGGATCGGTCCAAACTTATTAAAGCTTGATCCCCAACAGGACAGGGATGCATCCTTAATTTTTATTTAATATATAGGTGACCTTAACTTTAAACATATAGACTTTATTTGGTAGCTCAATCTGGCACGCTTAAAATCGTTAAGTTTTTGTCGACTTGATTCCTATAGTGTGCAGGGCTGTCCTTTCTGGCAGCCCTTTTTTCTTCGTAAAAATGATACCCTAGGTTTAATGGTTAGCTAACATTAACTTAACACTCGTTTCGTTTCTTTGCCGCCGACAAAAACTTAATAAACGATTCGATGAAAAGTACTATTAGTGTATTTATTGTGTTTGTATTCGCTGTCTTTAATCTTCATTCACAGGAAGTAAGCGATACTAAATTTGGTAAAGGTCTTATCAATTTTACGGCGAAAGACAGTTCTTTTAGCGTGAAGTTCGCTCCAAGAATGCAGTTTAGATCTTATACTGCATGGGATTATGATGGTGAAAGCTATGAGGGGCCAGAACAAGCTTTCCTAATTCGTAGAGCAAGATTAAAATTTGACGGTTGGGCGTTAACTCCTAAGCTTAAATATAAGATTGAGCTTGGTTTATCCAATAATGATATTGGAGGAGCTAACCAATTTACCGCCAATGCGCCTCGTTATATTCTTGATGCCGTACTTAAGTGGAATTTCTATGAGAATTTTGAACTTTGGGCCGGGCAAACAAAACTTCCGGGTAACGTGGAACGTGTGATCTCTTCAGGAAATCTACAATTCATAGACCGTTCTATTCTAAACAGCCGATTCAATATAGACCGTGATATCGGGATTCAGCTGCACCACAAGATCAACGCTGGAGAGAATTTCGTGATCAAGGAAAAACTCGCCTTATCTCAGGGAGAAGGCAGAAATATTACAGTTGGAAACCTTGGTGGTATGCAATATACCGGGAGAATCGAATTTTTGCCTTTCGGGGAATTTACCAAGAAAGGGGATTATTCACAATCTGATCTGGAAAGAGAAACATCTCCCAAATTAATGGTTGGAGCAGTTTACGATTTTAACGATAATGCGGTTAAAACCAGAAGTAATCAGGGAAATTATATGATCCTTAACAATGGCTCTATTTATGAAACCGATATAACTACTGTATTTGTGGATGCTGTTTTTAAGTATAATGGTATTTCTTTTATGACGGAATTTGCTAATAGAAAAGCAGAAAACCCTTTCGCAAGACAGCAAGGCGAAGTAAACTCTTCAGAGTATGTAGTAACTGAAGGCGATGCCTTCAATATCCAGGGAGGGTATTTGTTTAAAAATAATTACGAGATCGCTGCTCGTTATGCTATGAACAATTTTAATGAGATCACTGGTTTGGCAGACAGGGAAGTATACACTCTTGGAGGTTCTAAATATATAGTGGGCCATAAACTTAAGATACAGGCAGATCTTAATTATGCCAGGCAGAACGATATGAACGATTTTATATCTTTTAGAGCTGGATTTGATTTTCACTTTTAAAATTAACAATTTGGTAACGCGTATTCCCCAATAAGGTTGGATACTTGTACCACTTTTTAAAAAGAACAAAATGGAAAATATTTATTTGTTAATGTTAGTAGCATTAGTGGTTCTTGCCATCGCAGATTTGGTGGTTGGAGTTAGTAATGATGCGGTAAACTTCCTGAACTCGGCGATTGGTTCAAAAGCGATCTCTTTTAAAACCATAATGATCGTTGCCAGTCTGGGGATATTTTTTGGAGCGGTTTTCTCCAGTGGAATGATGGAAGTGGCCCGGAAAGGGATATTTATGCCCGGGCAATTCTATTTCGATGAGATCATGATCATTTTTATGGCCGTCATGATCACCGATATTCTGTTGCTTGATTTCTTTAACACCCTTGGGATGCCAACCTCTACCACGGTATCGATTGTATTCGAATTACTTGGGGCGGCAGTAGTGATGGCGCTTATCAAGATCAGCGCATCAGATACTCAAACCCTGGCAAATCTTGCCGGTTATATCAATACAGATAAAGCTACCGAGATCATTTCAGGAATATTCCTGTCCGTAATCATTGCCTTCACTATTGGTGCTCTGGTGCAATGGTTGTCCAGGCTGGTTTTTACATTTGAATATGAAAAGAAAATTAAAAATTTCGGAGCTCTTTTCGGAGGATTTTGTTTAACTGCTATTGGTTATTTTATCTTCTTTAAAGGTCTTAAAGGAACTCCTTATTATGATAGTTTCAAGGATATCCTGGCAAGCCAGTGGATAACTGTAATTGGAGTTAGTTTTATATTCTGGACCTTATTCTCATGGTTGTTCATGAAAATATTTAAAAAGAGTATCCTTATTATCGTAATTGCGATTGGAACTTTTGGATTAGCCCTTGCATTCTCTGGGAATGACCTGGTTAACTTTATCGGGGTACCAATGGCCGCTTACCACTCTTATGAAGCATGGGTTGTATCGGGACAGGCTGCATCTTCTTTCTCTATGGAAGTGCTTAGAGAAAAAGTACCTGCAGAGCCTATACTTTTATTTATCTCGGGAGGTATTATGGTTTTAACCTTATGGTTTTCCAAAAAAGCCCGAACAGTAGCCGATACCGAAATTGGACTATCCAGACAGGGTCACGGAGCTGAGAAATTTGATCCTAATATGCTTTCCAGAGCAGTGGTTGCCGGTAGTACTAGATTGGCTGATGGGCTTAGACTTATTTTGCCAACGAGAACTAAACGAAAAATAAGTAAGAGTTTTTCCAAGCCGGATGAGATCCTTGTAGGTGACAAATCTGAAGAACAACCTGCTTTTGATATGATCAGGGCTTCTATCAATTTAACTGTTGCCGGAGTATTGATCTCTATCGCGACCTCATACAAACTACCATTATCTACTACCTATGTAACCTTTATGGTGGCAATGGGTACTTCACTTGCAGATAAAGCATGGGGAAGAGAAAGTGCTGTTTACAGGGTTGCCGGGGTATTAAATGTAATTGGGGGCTGGTTCTTTACTGCTTTCAGCGCATTTTCTGCGGCAGGGATACTTACTTATATCATATACCTGGGGAAAGGCCCTGCAATTGCAATACTTCTTCTGGCAGCCCTTGGGCTTTTAGTAAGAAACTATGTTTCGCATAAGAAAAAATCAACTGCTAAGGCAGATAAATCTGGGCTTAAGAAATCTGAAAGCAAAACTGTACAGGGAATCATTGCTGAAAGTGCAGATAATATTTCAAATGTAGTTTCCAGATCCAATAAGATTTACTCTGATGTGTTATCTGGTTTGGCTAAGCAGGATAAAAAGAAACTTAAGAAGAGTAAAAAAGGTGTGGATAAGCTTGAGGCAGAGATCGAAGAACTTCGTGACCATATCTTCTTCTTTATTAAGAGTCTTGATGAGACCAGCGTAAGGGGTAGTAGTTTCTACATCGCCATACTTGGACATCTTACCGATATCGCTCAGTCTTTAGAATATATTTCTAAAAAGAGTCATAAGCATGTGAATAATAATCATAAGCCTCTAAAGTACAATCAGATCATCGATCTTAAAGAGGTTGATGAAACTTTAAGCGAACTGCTTACAAAGATCGACGGGATTTTTACCGAAAGAAACTTTACTGAGATAAGTGATATTGTTGCTTCTAAATCGCGAATGCTGCAATCTATCAATGACAAGATCGAAAAGCAGGTTGCAAGAACAAGAACCGAGGAATCAAGTCCAAAGAATACGACGCTGTACTTCAATTTATTGCTTGAAACCAAGGAATTGATGAATGCGATCATGAACTTGATGGAAGAGTATAACTCTAGTTACAAAAAGGTGTAAATAGAGCCTAATATTTTGAAAAAAGCCACTCCATTAGGAGTGGCTTTTTTGTTATAAGGCAGTTTTAGAAAGTTGAATATTTAAAATCCGGTCAAAGAAATAATTATCTTTAAAGAAAGATTTTCTAAAAATGAAGCGAGCGGTACATAATATCAACCTGGAAGTTGTGAAAGGAGATATCACAGAACAACCAGATCTGGATGCGGTGGTGAATGCCGCGAATGCAGAACTGGCACCGGGAGGTGGTGTTGCCGGAGCAATCCATCAAAAGGCAGGCGAAGCTCTTTATAAGGAGTGTAAACCTCTCGCACCTATTTATCCCGGAGAGGCTGTAATTACCAATGCCTATCATCTTCCTAATAAAAAGGTGATACATTGTCTGGGCCCGGTATATGGTCGTGACAAACCCGAAAGTGAATTACTTGCCGCTTGTTACAGGAATAGCCTGCGCCTGGCCGAAGAAAATAAACTTGCGTCTATAGGCTTTCCCGGCATATCTACCGGCATCTTTGCCTTCCCTTCTAAACTGGCCGTAGAGGTGGTTTTTAATACAGTTTTAGCAGAACTGCCTCGATTGGAACATCTCAAAAAGATTAAATTTGTGGTATTCAATGATGATGACCTTCAACTGTATAAATCAAAATTGGAAGAAATCGATAAAGACTAACCAATTAAATTCTCCATGAACAATTTTTCGGCTACCTATACAGATCAGTACCAGCTGGCCATGGCACAGGTATATTTTAAAAAAGGACATCAAGATCATCACGCTGTTTTTGATTATTATTTCAGGGATCTGCCATTTAATGGAGGATATGCTATTTTTTCGGGTCTGGAAGATCTTCTTGAGATTATCAGTAATTTAAAATTTTCAGAAAGTGACATAGATTTTTTAGGATCAAAGGGTTTTGAGACAGATTTTTTGAATTACCTCAGGAATTTTAAATTCCGGGGGAAAATATATTCTACCCTGGAAGGTGATGTGGTTTTTCCAACCAGGCCTATCTTGCAAATTGAAGCTAATATCATCGAGGCCCAGATCATAGAAACCATCCTCTTAAATCTTCTGAATTTTCAGACTCTCATTGCCACAAAAGCAAGTAGGATGAGATTAGTAGCCGGGGATGCTCAATTGCTTGATTTCGGCCTGAGACGGGCACAGGCTACGGGAGGCTATTTTGCTACCAGGGCTGCAATGGTAGGAGGATTTGATGGCAGCAGTAATGTTATGGCCGGGAAAAACCTTGAAATTCCCGTTTCTGGAACTATGGCGCATTCTTTCGTACAAAGCTATGATGACGAACTGCAAGCTTTTCGTGACTTCGCAGAAGGAAGACCTGATGGTTGTGTTTTGCTTGTAGATACTTACAACACATTAAAGAGCGGAGTGCCTAATGCCATCAAGGTCGCCAAGGAAATGGAATCCAGGGGAGATCGGTTATTGGCCATTAGACTGGATAGCGGAGATCTTTCTTATTTCGCCAAAGAGAGCCGTAAATTACTTGACAAGGCAGGTTTACAGTATGTGAAAATCGCTGCTTCCAACCAATTAGATGAATATGTAATAAAGAGTTTACTGGAGCAGCAGGCCCCTATAGATATTTTTGGGGTGGGAACAAATCTGGTGACTGGCGATCCCGATGGCGCCCTGGATGGAGTTTATAAACTGGCCTATTCTAATGGTAAACCAAGGATCAAGATCTCAGAAAGTATCGTCAAAGTAACGCTTCCGCATAAAAAGCAGGTATTCAGGATAAAGGATGATCATGGGCAATGCATTGGTGCAGATGCCATTGGCCTTGCTCAGGAGGTGAATATCACTGAAATGTTCCATCCTTTTGAACCTTATAAATCCATGAAGCTTTCTAAATTTCATCAAGAGCCTTTATTACAGAAGGTGATGGAAAATGGAGAAATGCTTATCAACAAAAGGAGCCTTAGGGAGATTTCTGAATACAGCATGAAAAGACTGGCAGAACTGCCAATTGAATATAAGCGTTTTAATAATCCGCATATTTACAAAATAGGAATTAGCGCCGCTCTAAAGGAAGAACGTGAAAATTTGATCAGGATCAACAAACAAAAAATAAAATGAACGCCTTAGTCATTATCGATCTGCAAAACGATTTTATGCCCGGTGGAAGCCTGGCGGTACCTAAAGGTGATGAGATCGTATCGCTAATCAACGATTTGCAGGAGAAGTTCGATCTTGTGGTCGCTACCCAGGATTGGCATCCAGAAGGTCATGCAAGTTTTGCTACTTCACATAAGAATGTTAAGGAATTTGAGGTGATCAAATTACAGGGTCTGGACCAGGTCATGTGGCCGGAGCACTGCATACAAAATACTGCCGGGGCTGAATTTCATCCAGATCTAAACACCGCGAGAATTGAAACGATTTTTAGAAAAGGAACAAATCTAAATATAGACAGCTATAGTGGTTTTTTTGATAATGCGCATTTAAAGTCTACGGGTTTGGCTGGCTATTTAAGGGAAAAGAATATTAAAAATCTCTTTTTTGCAGGTCTGGCTGCAGAATACTGCGTCTATTTTTCAATTATCGATGCGTTAGATGAAGGGTTTAATGCCGTACTTATTGAGGATGCTACGAGAGCCTTGAATCAGGAAGAATTTGAAAAGGCCAAACTAAAGATCCTGAGAAAAGGGGGGAGGATCATTGAATCTGCGGAGCTGGAATTCTAGAAATCTAGGTAATAAATGTACCCGATATTGAACCATAGAACAAAATCATTAAACTTATTCTGTGGTCGCTGCACATCCAGACCTTCTATACGATCTGAATCATAATAAATGGCCCGGGCTTCTAACTGAAGGTCATTGTATCTTCCCAATCTGTAACGAACCCCTGCCATACCCTGAATGGAAAATGTATTATCGGGTTCCAGGAATAAACCATCTTCAAAAGTATTAAAGAGCACTTTTGGGTTATCCAGGGGGCCAAGGTCAGAATAGGCATCGGGTCTAAAATGTACAAAATTAACGCCCAGGCTTATAAACGGAGCAAATAATACGGCAAAATCCCTGGCTTCCTTTATTCCCAGGAAATGATATTCAAGGGATAATCCTCCCTGAAATAATTCTGTATTGCCATGCATAGCCCGAAGCTGTTCTCCACCTGGAGTGTTTTTTTGGGAAACAGGCCCGTAATGGTCCAGCTTGGATTTTAGGTAATCTATCTCTGTTCTGATTCTGAAATGTTTGGTGAAAAATAAGGCTGTTGGTCGACAACTACACTCAGGCTTTAGGGCGAAATTCATGTAATACAGCAGTCCTATACCAAAACCCTCATTTTCAAGGTTATTTCGCACATTCCATCGTTCGCCGTAATCTGTAAAAAAACCTGCAGGACCCGTGATCACCCCAATCTCACTACTAATATGCAACTGCGCATAGCTCTTACCCGACCAAAGCGAGAGAACAAGCAGAAGGAAAAAGAGTGCCCTGGTATAAATCATGAGAATTGACTAGCAGTATCAGCAAATATAGCAAAACTACAATAACGGAAATTTAATCGCGGTTAGTATTGCGGGGACTTTAAAGATAAAAGTTAATTTTATATCAAATGAGAAAATGAAAGTTTTAATCGTTAAAGAATATTTATATTTGCCGCAGTATTTGGATAAAATTTTTATAATTTAATAATAGTGCCAGTCATTATGGAAGAAAACATCAAAAAGTTCCTGGATAAAGTATCAGCCAGAAACCAAAATGAGCCGGAATTTATGCAAGCGGTGCATGAGGTAGCTGAAACGGTGATTCCTTTTATTGAGAAGAATAAAAAGTACCAGAATAAAATGCTTCTGGAAAGAATGGTGGAGCCGGAGAGAGTGGTGATGTTCAGAGTGCCGTGGTTGGATGATAAAGGTGAAATTCAGGTGAACCGTGGATTCCGAATCCAGATGAACTCGGCAATCGGGCCGTATAAGGGCGGTCTGCGTTTTCATCCATCAGTAAACCTTAGTATCCTTAAATTCCTTGCTTTTGAGCAGGTATTTAAAAATAGCCTTACTACCCTGCCGATGGGTGGTGGTAAAGGAGGATCAGATTTCGATCCTAAAGGTAAGTCAGATAATGAAGTGATGAAGTTCTGCCAGAGTTTTATGACCGAGCTTCAAAGACATATTGGTGCTAACTGTGATGTGCCTGCCGGAGATATTGGTGTGGGTGGTCGTGAGATAGGTTACCTATTTGGACAATATAAAAGAATTCAAAACGAATTTACCGGTATCTTAACCGGAAAAGGACTTTCGTATGGTGGTTCTTTGATCAGGCCTGAAGCGACGGGTTACGGTAACGTATACTTTGCCCAGAATATGTTGAAGACCAGGAATGAAAGGCTAGAAGGTAAAACCGTAGTGATTTCTGGGGCTGGTAACGTGGCACAGTATGCTGCTGAAAAAGCTACCCAATTAGGAGCTAAGGTTGTTACCATGTCAGATTCCGGAGGATTCATCTATGACAAGGATGGAATAGATGCTGAGAAACTTCAGTTCATCATGGAGCTAAAGAATGTGAAAAGAGGAAGAATCAGCGAGTATGTAGACCAATATTCTTCAGCTGAATACCATGATGGTAAAACACCGTGGGGGATCAAGTGTGATGTAGCGCTTCCATGTGCTACCCAGAATGAGCTGGAAGAAGAAGATGCAAAGACATTGGTGAAGAACGGTTGTATGTGCGTTGGGGAAGGAGCAAACATGCCTTGTACACCAGAAGCTATTGCCGTTTTCCATAAAGAAAGAATTCTTTTCTCACCGGGTAAGGCGTCTAATGCCGGAGGTGTTGCCACTTCAGGATTAGAAATGTCTCAGAACTCTATGAGATATAGCTGGACTGCTGAAGAGGTGGATAAAAAGCTTCACGAGATCATGAATGATATTCATGAAAAATGTGTGGAGTATGGAAAAGATGAAGATGGTTATATAGACTACGTGAAGGGAGCAAATATTGCAGGTTTCGTAAAAGTTGCCGATGCAATGCTTTCTCAAGGGGTTGTATAGCACACTATTATAAGATAACGGAGAGGCCGTTTAAAAAGTTAGGAAAACGTCATTCTGAATTTATTTCAGGATCTTAATAATTGAAGATCAAATTCAATTAGAAGCTGACCCTCCCGATGCGTCGGGACAGCTGGACGAAAACAGGACTTTTTAAACGGTCTCTTTTTTTTATAAATTCACTATAAATATTCCGGAATGCTTATCCAGACCAAAGCGATCATTTTTAGTGCTTTAAAATATGGTGAAGCCGATCTGATTGTAAAGGCATATACATTATCTGATGGCTTATGTACCTATATGCTCAAAGGGGTGCTAAAATCTCGGAAAGGAAAATTTAAAGCTTCGATGTTCCAAAGCCTCACCCAGCTGGAAATTGTGGCCAATCATCGTGGCGGCGGTAAAATGGAATATCTTAAGGAAGCAAAAGTGACCGGAAATTATCACAGCCTGCATACGCATCCCGTAAAGCAGGGCATGGCGATATTCCTGGCAGAGATGCTGCGTAATACTATACATGAAGAAGAAAGTAACCAGCCGCTATTTCATTATCTGGAATATAGTTTTAAAGTGCTAGATGCCTCTGAAAGTATAGCCAATTTCCATCTTTTATTTCTACTGAATTTAACGCGTTATCTTGGTTTTCAGCCTGAAACGAACATGGAAGACCTGCCGGTTTTTAATTTAATTGATGGGGTGTTCCAGGAAATTCCCACAAATGACTATTGTATAGAGGGTAAAAATGTAGTTTTGTTAAAAAGTCTTTTGGGCACCGATTTTGATGCCTTACCAGATATAAAAATGAATCAGACTTCGCGAAATGATTTTTTGAACATGATGTTGTTGTATTATGAATTACACATCGAAGGATTCAGGAAACCAAAATCTTTAAGCGTATTAAATGAAATTTTTGGCTAAATGCGATCACTTTTACTTGCCTTTTTATTCTTAGTAATTAATATCTCTACAGCGCAGCAAATTACAGTTTTAGACAATAATACAGGTCAGCCCATAGAAGGTGTGGTCTTATACAATAAGGATAAATCTGTAAGAACAATTACCAGCTTCAAAGGGAAAGCAGATATTACAGAATTTGCAGACACCGAGGTGATCATTTTTAATTCTCCTGCTTATCTTGAAGCATATCGCCGTAAAAGAGAGATCCTGAATAATAGCAATATTGTGCTGTTACACTCCAGCGAAAATCAACTGGAACAAATTACACTTTCAGCTGCAAGGTTTAAACTGAGCAAGGATGAGATCCCTCAAAAGATCCTAAGCATTACACCTTCAGAAATAATCCTGGCAAACCCACAAACTTCTGCAGATCTGCTTGAAAGTACCGGGCAGGTTTTTGTACAAAAAAGCCAGCTAGGCGGGGGTAGCCCTATGATAAGAGGATTTTCGACCAACCGGTTGCTTCTTACCGTGGATGGAGTACGAATGAATTCGGCTATTTTCAGAAGCGGGAACTTGCAAAATGTCATTTCGATAGATCCTCTCATGGTCGAGAGCGCCGAGGTTATTCTTGGTCCGGGTTCTGTGGTCTATGGGAGCGATGCCATTGGGGGAGTAATGAATTTTTTTACGTTGAAGCCGAATTTTAGTTTTGATGAGGGCACTTCGTTTTCGGGACATTTTTATTCCCGCTTTGCGACGGCCAATAATGAGAATACGGCTCATGCAGATATTAATATCGGTCGTGATAACTGGGCGTTCAGAACCGGGGTGACCTATTCAGATTTCGGGGATCTTAAGATGGGAGAACATGGGCCGGACGATTATTTGAGAACGCACTATGCGGTAAGGCAGAGTGGTGTAGACGTGATGTTAAAAAATGATGATCCCTTACTGCAAAGGCCAACGGGATATGATCAATTGAATTTGTTGCAGAAGGTTAGGTATATGCCTTCTAAGAATTGGGATCTGAACCTGGGTCTAATCTATTCAGAAACTTCAGACTTTCCGCGCTATGACCGCTTGAATCGAAAGCGTGATGGCATACTTCGGGCTGCCGAATGGTACTACGGCCCTCAAAAATGGTTCTTAGGCAATATAAACGTCAATCATCGCAGTGCTTCAGAACTTTTCGATAAGATACAATTCACAGGGGCTTATCAATATTTTGGGGAAAGCAGGAATGATCGAAGTTTCGGTGATAATATTCTTTTCAGTACTAAGGAAAACGTGGATGCTTGGTCAGCAAACCTGGATTTCGAGAAAGGTCTGTCAAAAAGTAAACTATTTTATGGATTTGAATATGTACTGAATAATGTAAGTTCTCAGGGTAGTTTCAGAAATATTTCAACGAGCGAAACCGGTGAAACGCCCAGCAGGTATCCCGATGGGTCCAGCTGGCAATCTTTGGCGGTTTATTCCAGTTATCAATGGAAATTGAACGAGAGGCTGTCACTGCAAACAGGAGTAAGATATAATCATGTCCTTGTAAAGGCCGATTTCGATGATAAATTTTACGATTTTCCATTTGATAGAGCTGATATCAGCACCGGAGCGGTGACTGGAAGTCTGGGGATTAACTGGAGGCAAAATGATATTATAGGATGGAGATTTGGACTTTCCAGCGCCTTCCGGGCACCAAATGTAGATGATATTGGTAAAATCTTTGATTCCGAACCGGGATCTGTTATAGTGCCAAATCCGGGTCTTAGATCTGAATATGCCTATAATGCAGAACTTGGGGCCGACTTTAATTTCAACGAAAATATTCGCCTGGCCCTTACAGCATATTATACTTACCTGGATAATGCCATGGTGCGTCGCGATTTTAATCTTAATGGCGAAACCGAGATAGATTACCAGGGTGAGCCAAGTAAAGTGCAGGCAATACAGAATGCGGCAAATGCATATGTGTATGGGGTAGAAGCAGGGCTGGAAGTAGATTTTTCGGTTGCCCTTAGGTTAAACTCTCAGTTTAGTTACACTTATGGGCGGGAGAATGAAGGAGGAAACTATGTGCCTTTGCGACATGCTGCTCCAATTTTTGGAAATACTCATTTGATCTGGAATAAGCGCCGGGTTAAACTCGATCTTTTCGCTGAATATAACGGTCAGTTCGATTTCGAAGATCTGGCTCCTGGGGAACAGGATAAGCCTTATTTATATGCTTTGGA
>JBFGDP010000042.1:0-12752 GCA_041580575.1 Christiangramia sp. | reverse complement strand
CGGTCCTAATACTGCAGAATTAAGAGTGTTGAGTGAAAAAGGTGAACAATTTGCTGTAAAAGAATGGAACCTTGTAACCAGAGCCAAAGCAGAAATAATTGTAGTTAAAAATTAATTTTCTAAATAAGAAAAATTAAAGCCGGTTTAATTGACCGGCTGTTTAATTTTAAGTTTTAAGATCTTCGAGAATTTTGATTTGCCTAATCGTTTTTGAAATCTTATCCCGTTGATTCTCCAGCATGATTTTAATTTCCTGAGTTAAAATATTGTTATCTATTTTTTCCTGGTATTCTTTCAAACTGGTTTTCTCTCCACGTATACATTCTTCCAGAATAGCTTCATCATCTTTTTTACTCCAGGAAGCTTTTACGTCTATCCAAAGTCTATGAATACCAGCAAGGGTACTCCCTTTGTTCTTATCTTTTGGATGCTCATTTAGCAAATGTATATGCTTGTCAATTTCAGTAGCAAAATGATTACGCTGTAATGCCTGTTTCTTTAAAAATTCTTTAAGATCTGGATTACTCGTGTGCTCGAGAGCTTTTTTATATCCTTTCTCTGCATCATAATTCTTTTCCAGAAGATCTGTTAGGACCTGGACAAGGTTTTTATGACTCGCCTCCCTGGCAGCTTCTCTTGTAGTTTTCATAACTCTTAAATTTAATTGGATTGCCTTATTAAAGATAATTATTACACAGATAAAACTGAAGAAATTGGGGACAAATTAAGATGACATTAGTCATGATTTCCGCAATTCTCTCACAAAAAAAATTACATGTTTTTACCTATTCAATTTTAATAGTGAGAAGGGTAACTTACTTGGATATCCAACTATTAGATCAAACTGCCTGAAATAATTACTTCAATTACTATCACTTTAAAATTTTAAATATGAAAACTATCATTTACAACTTAAAAGCTGTGTTCCCGGGAATGCTATTTTTTTTGTTTTTTACTTTTAATTTTTATTCTCAGGAGGCTTCTGTGGCCATAGATATTAATGACAGTTCTCTGGAATGGGGAGGCTGTCCTGAGTTTATGCCAGCAGATTGTAATATTAGTGTATTGCATGGTGATCCATCTGCCGGCAACGCAGATGTTCTTTTTAAAGTACCTGCCAATACAGATATCCCGTTACACTGGCACAATTCGGCTGAACGCATGGTCCTGCTATCCGGGGAAATGGATGTTACTTATGAAGGAGAAGAAACACAACAATTGAAACCGGGAACCTATGCATATGGTCCGGCCAGGAAAGCGCATACAGCCAGGTGTAAAGATGCCGGTCCTTGTATATTGTTCATTGCTTTTATAGGAGCAGTAGATGCCATCGAAGGTCGGCCTGATTAATATCCTATTACTTTTTTGATTAACTTGATGTAATAATCAAGACATATATAATATGAAACGGGTGTTAATAGGGGTGGATTATAATCCAAGATCAGAGAAGGTAGTGCAGGAAGGTTATAACCTGGCCAAAAAGTTAGGTGCCCAGGTTTGCCTTATCCATGTCCTGGCCGATATCAGTTATTATGGAATTAACTACCCGAATTTCATGGGGTTTGAAGGTTATAATGAAATGCAGGTGGATCTTACTGTAATTACAGAACTTCGGGATGTAGCAAAAAAGTTCCTTGAAGCAGCAGCTCAACACCTTAATGACCCTACGGTTGAAACTCATTTATCTGAAGGCCCAACTTCTTCAGCAATTCTGGAATTTTCACGGCAATGGAAAGCAGATATGCTCGTATTGGGTACTCATAGTCATTCGGTTTTGGAAAAAGTCCTTATGGGAACTACCGCCAGCAGGATCCTGGAGAAAACAGAAATTCCGGTTTATCTTATTCCGGTGAAGGATCAGGATTTTTGATGTATTATGAGGTTCTTTTGTTTTATAATCTTGTGTTAATCATTTGAAATGCAGATTGATATTAGGTAATTTAAATGTCTAATCTAATTTTAAAAATTTTAATTATGGGTATAGTAAAAGTGATCGAAGTTATAGCTACTTCAGAAAAAAGTTTTGATGATGCTACCAAAAATGCTGTTAAAGAAGCCGCAAAGTCCATTAATAATATAAGGTCTGTATATGTTAAAGAGATGAAAGCTCACGTCTCAGGTGATTCCATTACTTCGTATGCAGTAATTGCAAAGATTTCTTTCGAGAAGAATAGTTAAAAAATTCTGTTATCAAAAAAGTGGCCGGTATACATACCGGCCTTTTTTATTATTCCTAGGCTCCTTAAATCAAGAGTCCACAGTAAGTTTGGTTGAATTCTACCGTAATTAGAATGTAGAGATGCAGGATCAAAATAATATGACATTTTTACCTACAGATTTACCTGATTCCTGTAGTTGATGGACTTCTTTTAAAGTTTCTGCTCCCAGGCCATTATATTTTTTGTGTAGCGTAGATCTGATTTTCCCTTCATCTACCAGTACACCTAATCTTTTTAGGATCTTATGTTGTGCGATCATATCATTTGTTTTGTACATACTTCTGGTAAACATTAATTCCCAGTGAAAACTCACGCTTTTTGAATTTAACGCATTGAGATCAACTTTATCTCTGGATTTAACGATACAACATATTGCGCCTTGTGGAGCAATAAGATGGGCCATATTGTCCCAATGCAAATCTGTATCTGAAAAATTTAAAATATAGTCTACGTTCTTATAATTCTTCATTTGGTCTATAAGGTCATGATGGTTCACAATTTCATCTGCCCCCATTTTTTCACACCAGTTTCGGGTTACATCCCTTGAAGCCGTGGCGATGACTTTTAATTTGGTAAGTTTTTTCAGTAATTGAATGGCTATAGACCCAACACCTCCGGCACCACCAATAATAAGTATGCTCTTGCCGGCTCCGCCGTTTTCTTTGATCTTTAGCCGGTCAAAAATAGATTCCCAGGCCGTGAGAGTTGTTAATGGTAAAGCTGCCGCTTCTTCCCAGCTTAACTTTGGTATCTTAGCCACAATTCTTTCATCTACGGCCTGATATTCAGCATAACATCCCGGACGGGTGATATCTCCGGCATAATAAACTTCATCCCCGGGTTGAAACAACGAGACTTTATTTCCGGTTCTTTCTACAATTCCCGCAGCATCCCAACCTATGATCCTGGGTTCTGCAAGCTCAGAATCCTTGGCGGCAGATTGGCGCACCTTATAATCTACAGGATTTACCGATATTGCTTTGATCCTGACTAGGATATCCCTTTCTTTTAATTCAGGCATACCGGTTTCAAAGTCAATAAGACTATTATCCTCTTCTATAGGTAGCGATCTTTTAAAACCAACAGCTTTCATAATTTTTCTTTTCAAATTAAGAGTCTGATTTCATAAGCCAATTCTTAGTAGTCATAAAGTTTTGCTAATATCTGTGAGTAAACTATTGGAAAATGAAAAGAATACTGAAGGGGCGCGTTTATCTGGAAAAATAATTAAATTCCCAAGTCACCGCTTTAAATCTTTTATAATCGGATTCGGTTAACTATCTTTACCAAAATTTTGATGCGGGCCGAAAATGGCATTTGCACTCTCTGAATAAATCCTTCAAAAGATAATCTTACACATTAAATTTTCTGGTATTCGTTTAGTTTGGCGCAGCGCAATCAAATTAAATCGAATAGTAATTAAATATTAGTGAATGGCAAGATCCGGACAAACCCAAAACAAAAGAGAAAAAGAAAAGAAGAAGCTTAAGAAACGTAAGGAGAAAGAAGCGAAGAAACTTGAAAGAAAAGAGAATTCTAATAAAGGAGGTTCTTTTGAAGATATGATCGCCTATGTAGATGCAGATGGTAACCTTACAGATACTCCACCAGATCCTTCACAAAAGGTAGAGGTAGAGGTAGAAGATATTGAGATCGCTATCCCTAAGAAAGAAGATAGGGATTACGAAGAAGAAGTAACAGATACAGAAGGAAAGGTTTCATTCTTTGATCATTCAAAGGGATTCGGATTCATAATAGGAAAAACCACCGGTGAAAAATATTTTGTTCATGTTAGCGGTCTTATAGACGAGATCGATGAGAATGATAAAGTAAGTTTTGAGCTGGAACAGGGAATGAAAGGTCTTAATGCCGTAAGGGTTAAATTGATCTAGCATCTCGTCAAGGCAGATTAAACGCCTTTTATCACCAAATAAAAAATATCCTGAATTGTGTATTTTGAAAATTAATTGCTATTAATAGCAGATGTTCAATTATTAACTGTACATTTGCCAAGTAAAAATAATTTAGTTTTCTTCACTTTAGTAGATCCGTTCAGGATATTCCAAGTTTTGTTCACTTCAGTATTTAGACAGTAAATAAAAAAAGTACCAGTATCAATAATCCAAAATTTGCCCAGAAACGGGCCTCCGAATTTTCCAAGACTCTTAGAAGCCGTGTAAATTCCTATTTCAAAACTAATAATATTAGTAAACACGCCAACGGCAGTATGATCGTTAAGACGGTTCTAATGCTTTTAGCTTTTATTACCCCGTTAGTGATTATTAACACCGGGTTGATTTCCAGTGTATGGATGATCTTCGCGTTATATATTATTAGTGGATTTGGAATGGCGGGTATTGGAATGGGTGTGATGCATGATGCGATTCATAATTCCTATTCTAAGAATCAAAGGGTTAATAAGATCCTGGGATATACACTTAATCTTATTGGTGCAAATGCCAGCATCTGGAAGATACAGCATAACGTTTTACATCATACCTTCACAAATATAGAGGAAGCCGATGATGATATTAATCCTCCGTTCTTTCTAAGATTTACACCTCACACCAAGAGATATTATATTCACAAATTCCAACATCTTTATTCCTGGTTTTTCTATGGACTTTCAACAGTGTCATGGGTTACGGCCAAGGATTTTGTAAGAATGGCGAAATTTAAGAAAATGGGATTCTTTAATGAGGGTAGACCGTTTAGTAAAGAATTACTGAATGTTATCGCCTGGAAAGTGGTTTCGTTTGGTTTTGTATTAGTATTGCCTATTATTATGGCCCCAGTAGCCTGGTGGATCGTAGTTCTGGCATTTATTAGCATGCATTTTGTAACCGGGCTTTTGATCACGACAGTATTTCAACTGGCGCATATAGTTCCTACTACAGATTACCCGTTACCAAATGAAGATGGGGTTGTAGAAGGAGATTGGGCAAGTCACCAGTTATTAACTACCAGTAATTTTTCACCTAAAAGCAGGTTATTTTCCTGGTTCATTGGCGGATTAAATTACCAGATAGAACATCATTTATTACCAAATATCTGCCATGTTCATTACAGTAAAATTTCTCATATAGTAGCGCAAACCGCTAAAGAATATGGTTTGCCTTATCATAATAAGCATAGTTTTGTTTCAGCCGTGGGAGAGCATTTTAAAATGCTACGCCAATTGGGTAGGATGGATAATCTTAGAGCAGGATAACATAGATTGGATGTCGTACGATCTTAAAACAAGGACGGCAATTTTATAAATAATAATAAGTATAGTAATGCAAGAAGGTAAAGTAAAGTTTTTCAATAATACCAAAGGATTTGGTTTTATTAAAGCTGACGATTCAAACGAAGACATCTTCGTTCACTCAAGTGGTCTTATCGATGAAATTCGTGAGGATGACAGAGTACAGTTTGAGGTAGAGCAAGGCAAAAAAGGCCTTAACGCCGTAAACGTTGAAGTAATTGACTAATTATTTTCAGTTCTTAGAGATCTGATAATTAGGTAGATTGTATGTCGTACGATCTCTAAACAAGGACGGCAAATTAGTAACAATTAATAAGTAAAGTAATGCAAGAAGGTAAAGTAAAGTTTTTCAATAACACCAAAGGATTTGGTTTTATTAAAGCTGACGATTCAAACGAAGACATATTTGTACACTCAAGTGGTCTTATCGACGAAATTCGTGAAGATGACCGAGTACAGTTCGAGGTAGAGCAAGGCAAAAAAGGCCTTAACGCCGTGAACGTAGAAGTTATTGACTAATTATTCAGGATGATTCTCTTCGAGGATCGCTGAATGATGTACATAGATTGATTGCCATTCAATCTTTAAATTTTAATGGCAATTTTATAACATTTAATAAGTATAGTAATGCAAGAAGGTAAAGTAAAGTTTTTCAATAATACAAAAGGATTCGGTTTTATTCAGGCTGAAGGTTCTAACGAAGATATATTTGTACACTCAAGTGGACTTATCGACGAAATTAGAGAAGACGATAGAGTTCAGTTCGAAACTGAGCAAGGTAAAAAAGGATTAAACGCTGTTAACGTTGAGCTAATCGACTAATTCGTTTTTCTTTTTGAAAAATCAAAGCCATCAGAAATGATGGCTTTTTTTATTTGACAATTTTCAAATCTTAGATTGGACTTAATAAAAGTGGACGATTTAATGAATTCGTAACTATTTATTCAATAATAGGAGGTTTTAGATTTCTTTAATACAAAATGCCTTAAACATTTGCGATATTGGAGTAGACATTTCGAAAACCAACCAAATGATTAAGAATAAAAAGTTATTAATCTATCTTACCACGGGCGTACTATTTACTTACTTTCTCTTTATGGGACTTACTAAAGCCAAGGGCTTTTTCGCACCGTTATTAACTGCTGTAATCCTAAGCCTGGTTGTGTTACCTCTTTCTCAGAAAATGGAAAGGAAAATTAAAAAACCTGTATCCGCTATTCTTAACAGTCTCTTATTATTCCTTATATCTGTTGGCCTAATGGCACTCGTATCCTACCAGGTAAGGTCTTTTGCCGAAGACTGGCCTCAAATAAGGGAAACCATGGCTCCCAAAATAGAGCAGTTGCAATCTTTTGCCTTAAAACATACGCCATTAAATCAGGAGGATATCACAGATGCTAAAAATAACTCGTCTAATGTAGGTGGTAGTACCAGCGAAAAAATCACCTCTTTTATGAGTAATCTATCCAGTTTTTTTGCGAATTATCTGCTTACATTCGTATATGTATTCTTTTTATTGAATTACAGGCATATTTTTAAAAACTTCCTGTTAACCGTCTTTCCAGACGAAAAACGAGAAAAGGTAAAAACCATTATTAATAAATCTGCAAAAGTAGCTCCGCAATATTTACTGGGTAAATTAATTCTCATGGGGCTGCTGGCAGTTCTTTATTCCATAGGCCTGGGGATTTCTGGTGTTAATAATTTTATCCTGGTTAGTGTCATTGCTGCAGTTTTAACACTCATTCCATATATAGGAAATATTATAGGCTTTACTATGGCCGTCGCCTTTGGATTCTTAAGTTCTGGAGATACTAGTGTACTCATAGGTATTGCTTTGACGTTTACGGTTACCCAATTTGTGGAAAGTTATGTTTTGCAACCTTATGTAGTAGGGGAAAGGGTGGATGTACATCCGTTTTTTGTAATAGTTTCAGTGATCCTTGGGAATATGGTATGGGGCGTAATAGGCATGATCCTGGCCATTCCGGTTATGGGAATTATAACCGTGGTGCTCTTGAATATCGAGCAGTTAAAGCCGGTAGGGATTCTACTAAGTAAGAAGGAATTTTCAAAAGACTGATCAACCCGGCAGGAATGCTCTACAATTGTACAGGATTAGAGATATTATTAAATCAATCAATACTACAACATTTTAATTTTTACTTAAGTATTACGTATCTTTAATAGGCAGTTCCTGCACGCATCCCTTAATTTCAATAATTATAACCTGCTTTCGCTATTTCTAAAATTAGCGCAAGATGAAGGTATACGATGAAAAGCATATAAAAAATGTGGTTTTTGTAGGAGCTCACAACAGTGGCAAAACTACCCTGGCAGAAACTATGTTATTCGAGGCGGGACTTATTAATCGTCGTGGTAGTGTTGAGACCGGGAATACCGTTTCAGACTACCATGAGATCGAGCAGGAGAAAGGTAATTCTATTTACGCCACTCCAATGTATACCGAATGGCGTAATTATAAGATCAATATAATCGATACTCCTGGACTTGATGATTTTATTGGGGAGGTTATTAGTTCTATTCGGGTTGCAGATACTATTGTTATCATTCTCAATGGTCAGAATGGAATTGAGGTAGGTACCGACATCATCTGGAATTATATAGACAAATACAGAAAGTCTACCTTATTTGTGATCAACCAGATAGATCATCCTGCTTTTAATTTTGAAAAAAGTTTGAAGAGCATTCAGGATCTTGTGGGCCGCAATGCCGTTCAGATCCAATATCCGCTAATAGATTCTGGTTCTCAAGGCATCGTTGATGTGCTGAAGATGAAGATGTACAAATTTCCATCTGAAGGCGGCAAACCCGAGAAGTTTGATATTCCTGAAAAGGAAAAGGAAAAAGCAGCATACTTACATAACGAATTGGTAGAAAAAGCGGCTGAAAATGATGAAGACCTAATGGAAAGGTTTTTTGAGAATAATACCCTTTCTGAAGATGAGTTACGCAAAGGGATCAAGGCGGGAATGTTGAATCATGAACTATTCCCCATTTTTTGCGTATCTGCCCTTAATGATATGGGCAGTGGCAGATTAATGGGGTTCATCGATAACGTTGCTCCGGCTGCTGCAGATCTAGGTTCAGCCCAAAGCCTGGAAGAAGAGGAGATCAAACCTGTAAAGGATGCGCCTGCAGTACTATTCGTATTTAAAACCGTTCATCAGCCAAACCTGGGGCAGGTAACATTCTTTAAGGTAAAGAGGGGAGAGGTGAGCCAGAATGATAAGCTCATAAATTCCAGGACCGGTGAACTGGAAGTGTTCAACCAATTATTCCTTATGGATGGGAAGGAAAGAATCCCCGTTTCAAGGTTAACGGTAGGGGATATAGGGGCTACACTGAAGTTGAAAAATACCGAGACTAATGATACCTTAACTCATCCGGAAAACAGGGTTACATTAAAACCGATTCAATATCCGGAACCCAGATTCAGAAAAGCAATATCGGCGATAAATAATAAGGATGAAGAAAAACTAACCGAAGCTTTAAAAAAAATACATAGCCAGGATCCAACCGTGATCATTTCTTATGCGAAAGAAAGCCGTCAATTGCTGGTAGGTTGCCAGGGGGAATTACATTTAGCGATGGTAGAATGGATTCTTAATAATATCTATAATATAGAAGTAAGCTGGCAAAAACCGAAGATCGCATTTAGGGAAACCATACAACGCTCTGCCAATACAAATTACCGGCATAAGAAACAATCTGGCGGTTCTGGCCAATTTGCCCAGGTCCATATGAAAATTGAACCCTGGTATGCTGGTATAGAAGAGCCGGAAGGTTTCAATATTAAAGAAAAAGAAGAGTTGACCCTGCCCTGGGGTGGTAAACTGGTTTTTTATAATTGTATCGTGGGAGGAGCTATAGATCAAAGATTTTTGCCATCTATTCTTAAGGGAATTCTGGAAGTAATGGAGAATGGACCATTAACAGGATCGTATATACGGGATATTCGGGTAATCGTGTATGATGGTAAAATGCATTCAGTAGATTCGAATGATATTTCATTTAAAATAGCCGGCGCCCATGCCTTTAGAGAGGCTTTTTTAAACGCTAATCCTAAATTGCTGGAGCCCACCATGGAATTAACAGTGAAAGTGCCAGAAGAGATGGTTGGAAGCGTTATGACAGACCTGCAATCCAGAAGAGGCATCATCCAGGGAATAGATAACAGGGGTAATTTTCAAATTTTAAAGTGCATAGTACCAGAAGCTGAGCTTTATAGTTATTCAACAGATCTTAGGTCCCTAACCCAGGGGCGTGCAACATTTAGATCGAGTTTCGCATCCTACCAGCCTGTGCCGTCCAATGTTCAGAAAGAAATCGTGAACCTCGAATAAGAAAATAAAGTATTACTCCAAGATTTTCTCAAAACATTTGCTGTTATCCCTGTTAGTATAAGGAGGATAATTCTTTATTACCTTATAATTATTACGATGGTATAAGCCTATCGCTTCAACCTGCCTCAAGCCCGTTTCAAGTATACATTTGTTATACCCCAACTCTCGGGCCCAAAGTTCCAGGATGTGAAGTATTTTACTTGCCAACCCCTGATTTCTGAATTCTGGGATTACGAACATCCTTTTTATTTCAACCACTCCGGGACTATGTTCCTTAATAGCACCACAGGCTGCAGGGACATTATTTTTATAAAGCACCGCAACATGCTCTATATTATCGAGCTTATTAAATTGATCATAAAATTCATGTTCCTCACCATCGGTAACAGCTAAATAGGAATCCAGTTCCTTTACGAGATTTCTGAAATCATTACTGTCTGAATTTGTTTTAACTAATTTGATCATAAAAGAATATTATGACAATTTAAATAAAAGAATTTTTAATACTGAGAATCTTAACTCGAGTACCTTAAATTTTAAGATATAATTGGGCTCATAGGTTACAGGTACTTTTTAGTTTTATAAAAATTGGAAATCATGAAAAAATTAACTGTTGTATTATCCTTATGTTTTAGTATTGGACTTTTAAGTTGTCAGGAAAAGAAAGCCGATGCTCCTGAAGCGGTAAAAGTTTCTTTTCAAAAAAAATATCCCGGAGAAGATGATCCAGACTGGGAACAGGATGACAATGGTTACTGGGAATCGCATTTTAAACAGGATGGTGAAAAATACCGTGCAGATTTTAAAGCAGATGGAACATGGTTGGAAACCGAAAATGATATCAAAAAGAAAAATCTTCCAGAACCTATTAAGAAAGTGATCAAGGAGAAGTATTCAGAATATGAGATCACTGAAGTAGAGCACGTAGATCATGCTGAAAAAGGAGAGTTCTTCGATGTGGAGTTCAAGCAAAAAGGTAAAAATAAAGATGTAATGTTCAGAAGAGACGGCACTATTATAGATTAACTATTAAATTTCCTGTATGTCTTTGTATGATGAGAAGATTGGGTTAAGTGGCGGATGTCATTGGTGCACAGAAGCAGTTTTTGAATCTTTAACCGGTATTCAACAGGTAGAGCAGGGGTATATTTCAGAAAATTCTACGCCAGACTTATTTTATGAAGGCGTGCTGGTATATTTTGATATCAATCTAATAGGTGTAAAGGACCTGATCGAAATCCACCTACATACCCATCAAAGCACCTCAAATCATAGTATGCGCTCTAAGTACGTATCTGGAATTTATACCTTTAACACCGCCCAATATACAAGTGCTTCTACAGCTCTCAATGAATTAGAAGCGGGTTTTGACGAGCAGATCATTACCAAAGTATTTCATTTTGGAAGATTTAAAATTTCCAGGCCCGAAATAAGGAGCTATTATAAAACAGATCCTGAAAGGCCATTTTGTAAGATTTATATTGATCCTAAATTAAAGTTGCTCCGGGATAAATTTCAACATTTAACCAGCTAGCCGGCATTTTATCCAGTTTATCAATATTACAGGTTCATATACAATACTACGGCTATATAAACATTGATCATTGCATAAATAATTGAAGGTGATGATTGTAAAAAGGTATCTTTAATCTTGAGCCGTACGCCAAATCCTAATAACATTAAAACCGAAAGTCCTGTGGCAGCCATTAGAGCCAGTATAGGGTAATAGAAATATCCTGCGATTAAGCCGGTAGCCCCAGCGATTTGGAGGGTTCCTATCAATTTTAAGTGCCTGCCAAGACCATACCTGATGAATTCATTGCGCATATGCTCCGTATAAAAGCAACTGATCCCGAAGAATAGAAATGAGACCGTAGAAAATATGACCAGGAAGGTTAATAATGTCATTTTTCCAGTAAAAATAACTCATTTTAACTCTCAATCAATTAATTCCTCATAAGCTGCACAAATACCTCCATTACCTAATCCATATAATTTTTATTATGGATCTGCAACGATTAATTTGTTGGTGGTACTTAGGAAAATATCTGCTGCATAGGCGGTGTTTTTGAATTGGATTTTATAACTACCTTGTAGTATTACTTTAATTCTCCATTGGTTGTATTACTTTAAATAACAAGATTATATGTTACAAAACGTATTGTTAGAGCGTGAAATTTATGCATCTGAAGAACATAAAATGATGCGAAAGATGATCCAGGATTTTATTAATACCGAAATCATGGATCAAACAGAGGCATGGGAAAAGAATGGCATGGTAACCAGGGAAATATGGGAACGTGCCGGAGAATTAGGTCTACTATGTATAGATATACCGCAGGAATATGGTGGTAGTGGTTTTGATTTCGGCTTTAGTGCTTTATTTATTGAAGAAATGGCTAAAAAAGCTGTTACCGGACCTGGCTTTACTTTACATTCAGATGTGGTTGCGCCTTACCTTTTAAAGTACGGAACAGAAGCACAAAAGCAAAAGTATCTTCCCGGGATGGCAACGGGTAAGATCATAACATCCCTGGGCATGACAGAGCCTAATTGTGGCAGTGATCTCCGTGCTATAAGTACAACCGCGAAAGATGAGGGAGATCATTACCTGGTAAATGGCCAGAAAACCTTCATAACTAATGGTTATTTGAGCGATATGTGCTTAGTAGCCGTGAAAACCGGAAAAGGAACACAGGACGAGGCTGTTTCCTTATTAATAATTCACAGTGATTCAGAGGGTTTTACGAAAGGGCAACCTTTAAAAAAAATAGGATTAAAAGCCCAGGACACCTGTGAATTGTTTTTTGATAATGTAAAAGTCCCCAAGGATAATTTATTAGGCAAAGAAGGATCGGGTTTTAAGCTTATGATGACAGAATTGCCCAGGGAGCGTTTAATGGTTGCGCTAAACGCAAT
>JBFGDP010000041.1:0-12797 GCA_041580575.1 Christiangramia sp. | reverse complement strand
GATTGGCAAATATACCTTAGGAGGTCAGTTAGGCTACTCCAACGAAAACGGAAGTGCCTTTTTAAATTTGATCTATGGAGAACAATCATTGTCTGATGATGCCTTGTTTCAAATAGATCTTACCACCGGATGGGATCTGACTGAAACTTTCTACCTTGGCTTTAACGGGAGCTACCAGACCACTGACGGAACAGGATTCTATGGTGCAGCATTATACCCACAGTTAGCTTTATCCAGCAATTTTGGACTGGGCTTAAGAGCAGAATATTTTAAAGAACTGGAAGATGGCGGTCCCGTTTATGGTGCAGATGTACGCTCTCTGGATTTTACGCTTACAGGTAGCTACATTCTGGGTGGTCTTATCATCAAACCTGAACTTAGGTTAGACAGTATTTCTGAAGAAGTATTTCTAGACCGGGACCTGGCAGCGACAGATAACCTGGCCTCCTTTGTCCTGGCAGCCATATATGCGTTCTAATCAATTTTTATCAAATGCTTTGATACCGGCAGATATTTCAATTGCCAGGTCGTTTTCTTCTGGAGGCACCGGGCAGGAATATTTGCCGCTATAAGCGCAGTAAGGATTATAAGCCTGGTTGAAATCCAGGGTCACCCTGTTAGATTGTGGGATCCTTAGATCTATATATCTCCCCCCTCCGTAAGTATTTTTACCGTTGGTCTGGTCTGTAAATGGCAAAAACAGGTAATCAAAATATTCTGGATCCTTAACCAGTTCCTGGTTTTGATATACATTCAATTTTAGATCCTTCCCTTTCAAAGTAAAATATAACTCCCCGTATTTTACATACACAGGCAATCTATCTGTACTGGTTTTCATCACAAATGGCGGCTCTGCGGGTGTCCTTACGAATTCTGCTTCTACAATATACTCGGCGTCAATTTCAAAAAAATCAAGCCCATCAAATTTCTTTAGATCCTTTTCGTCAAGTGGTGATTTTTCAGGATCTGCATATTTATAATTCAATTTCTCCTGAAATTCGCGGGAAAGTTTAACAAGGTCTGAAGTTTGCGCTGATATGCTGCCAGAAGCAAAGAAAATGGAGATAAGGCTGAAGATAAAAACTAGACGTCTCATGCAATAGGTTGTTAAGCTTCCAAAATTAATGATAAAAACACCCAATATTTAATTTAATTTTGAGCCTTCATCCACAGATATGAAGAACCTCTTTAATTCTTACTTTGATTCTTTTAAAGGTCTGCGAAAAGAGATCTGGTTGCTCGCCTTAATCACACTTATTAACAGGGCGGGAACTATGGTAATTCCTTTTCTATCGCTGTATCTCACTAAAAGCCGGGGATTTTCCCTGGAAGAAGTTGGCTGGATCCTCACTTTCTTCGGACTAGGATCGGTTACAGGTTCCTGGCTGGGTGGCAAGCTCACAGATAGCATTGGACATTATAAGACCATGGCTATTAGCTTAATAGTATCTTCGGTACTATTTGTAATGTTACAGTTTCCTGAATCGTTCTGGCCCATCTGCCTGGGAATATACCTGGTGATGACGGTGGCAGATATATTCAGGCCCGCGGTATTTGTGGCAATAAGTGCCTATAGTAAACCGGAGAATAGAACCCGTTCTGTGACCCTGATACGGCTGGCAATTAATCTTGGTTTCTCAGCAGGACCGGCGGCCGGTGGTTTCATCATTGCAACCGGCGGTTATAACGGACTTTTCTGGGTAGATGGCATTACTTGTCTTGCGGCAGGCCTTCTGTTGTTGAAACTTTTACATCCCAAAAGGTCTGTCCCGGAACCCGAGGAGGTCGTTTTAAATGCGAAGACTGCTTTTAGCGATGGTCTATATTTAATTTTCATCTTTGCCATGATGATATTTGGATTTATTTTCATCCAGTATTTTTCAACAATGCCATTATACTATGCTGAAATTCATAAACTTAACGAATTTGAAATAGGATTATTACTTGCTCTCAACGGCTTGTTTATTTTCGCTTTTGAAATGCCCCTGATAAAATTCATGGAAAACAGGAAACATACCGCAACCGGCTATATGATCTTAGGTACCCTGCTCACGGGTATAAGCTTCCTGGCCATAAATCTCACAGGGTGGACAGGAATTCTGATCATTGGTATGTTGCTGGTAACCATCGGTGAAATGATCGCCTTTCCTTTTTCCAATAGTTTTGCTCTCAACAGGTCTGATGGTAAGAAAAGAGGCTCCTATATGGCACTTTACAGTATTGCCTTTTCGGTAAGTCATATTTTTGGACACAACTCTGGCATGCAACTCATAGATAATTTTGGATTTGATTTTACCTGGTATACTATGTTCGCCCTGGCCTTATTCGCTTGCCTGCTTCTTCTGATTCTGAAAAACATTTTGAAACGCGAAAAAATTAATTCACCCGCTCATTAAAGAATTTGGACGTGCCCAGGTATTTTTTCACTAGCTCGTTAAACTCAGGGGTGAACTGAAGATCCAGAGCACCCTCAATATTATACAGGGTTTCCATATCACTATAACCCGTTTTTAGAAGGTCCTCCAGGTACATCAATGCAGTTTCTGAATCTCCCTCTAATGCAGCCAGCGAAATGATTTTTAGGTATGCTTCAGGATCATCCTTGTTGATAGCTGTGCGCAGTACACTAATAAATATCTTGGTATCTACAGAGGCATTAGATTCTATGACGTTTTTGAATTCTTTTTTCGAAACAAAATCAAGATACCCTAAAAGACGATGAGCCATGTTAGACTTGGCAGTTTCTTCGGTCTCCTTTAATTTATTAAGTTCATCTACCTGATAAGCCCACCAGCCAATATTTTGAAAGTTGACCGTAATTATATCGGTTTGCAATAAATATTCGTATTCCTGTTGCTGCTCCTTTTCAAAAGCTATGGCACGGCGAAATTCATTTTTTTGAGTTCTGTATCCACTGCCGCGTTTTATTTCTTTTTGCTTGTCTTCGATGGAATCGTCAAGATCAAAGTTCCCGTACTTTTCTTCCATTCGTTCCAAAACTTCGAAGGCCGCAAAATACCTCCGTGTTCTTCGAAGAGATTCCACATAATTCATTTCTTCTTCAAAGAGCTTCTGCACAAAATCCAGATTGGCAGGTCTTTTCCCACTCTTAATAGCTTCGAGTGTAAATCCCGTAACAGCGCTGTTAATCACCTGCGCTTCGGGCCACTCATTCTCCTTTCCATCAAAATAATATACATCTGTGGGAAATTTCAATTCATCATAGAACCTAAGATAATTTTCCATTTCATACACCATATAGTCCTTTTTACCGGCCACACCTATGAACATATACGGGCTCTTCTTATCAAGATAGTTTGGATTCACAAACGAATTACCTATAGCCATGACCCCGGCCATTTTATTATAAATAAGCGGAAGTGTAGAACCAACCTGCGCTCCCTCACCCATTCCAGCCGAATAGACCAGGAGAGGATCTACCGGAAATGAACTTAATATGTGATTCATCAGGGACGTGGCTTTTTTAACGATGCTGTCTATACTGGACGTTTTGAGATTAATATTGGAAGATGCGATTATATATTGCTGATTTTCTGCAGCCAATCGAAACAGGCTGGCGGTATTAGCGCCCCTTCCATTAGGATCAAAGGCGAAGATTACAGGCCAGTTCTTTTCTGCAGAATAATCCCTGGGCAAATACATGGCAAATGTTTCACCGGGAAACCCCGGAATAGCAAGGGAATCTGTAACACCGCCTTTTACTATTTTAATTTCCTGCGCATTGAGGTTGAAGAGCAGAAAAAAGATGAAAACTGAACCTAAAAGTTTTTTCATAAATCAAGTATAGATTTAAATATAAGAATTGCATCACAAATGACTCCACAAAAAAACCCACAAAATAATTTGCGGGCTTTTTATTCATATGATTAATTATTTACTTTTTTACCGTTTGGTATTTCATTTTGGCTTTATCAGGGAAAAATAATTTAGCAATGAGTGAAATGATCAACAGATCTGCAAAAATCAGAAACATCACTCTTACAACCTCAATTCCCGAAAACGATAAACCAGTGAATCCAACTAAACCGGTAACTAGTGCTAACACTAAAAATAATAACGCCTTCTCTTTCATAACTTGATTTTTACTTTCGATTTCGAAACAAATCTAGGTACTAATAGGACGTATTATTCATAATGAAATTACAATTAATTCCATTTTAACTAAAACAAAATAAAGCTGATAATCCTATGTTAATATTCGGCGAAGGCTAATGCCTTTTTAACAGCCTGATCTTCCAGATTACTCACATTTTATTAAGACTTTATCTATGCTTCGGGATACTCCACCCTGGGTAGTACAGGTGCATCTTTCACCACATTCGAGAGAACAATATGGGTCCTGGTTTCACCATAGGTAATCAATTTATCTATTAATTTTTCCAGGTGAACCTGATCTTTGAGCACGACCTCCATAATGATATTCTCATTCCCGGTAATACGATAACAATTAATAACCTCTTTATACGTCTTTACCGTCTCCAGGAAAGCCTTTAATCTACCCGTAAAGGCTCTAAGCGTAATGATCGCTCGTAATTGATAACCCACCTTTTGATGAGAAAGGTGAACCTTGTAGGAATTTATTATTCCACTATCTTCCATTTTTCTAACTCGTTCTGCAACGGCTGGTGATGTAAGTCCAATCTTACGACCAATCTCAGAGAAACTTATTCTGGCATTTCTCTGTAGTTCTTCCAGAATTGCCCAATTTAATTTATCCATGAAATATTAAAGTTTACAGGTCTAATTTATTTAATTTTTAAATATAAATGTATTTTTTACCGTGTTAATTAAATATCAGATCTCATCCTGCTTAGTAATTTAGAGTAAAAATTTCAGGTGAAATATTTATCAACTAACAGCGAAAGCAGGAATTCCGCTTTATATTTTAAGGCACAGGAGATCATGCAGATTTCCCGCCGAATTTCAGACTATCTGATACCAGATTTAGCGGTATTAAATGACAGTGGCGCTGAGGATAAACGCATTTATTTTACAGGAGATATCATTAGAAATTCACATTCGTTGATCTTGAATATCAGCAAAGCAGAAACAGAATTCTTCCAGGATGCCCGGATGCACTACGTAAGTAGTGTGAGCAGATTAACCGACAGGCTTTACAGAAATTGTGAAAGACTGGAGTATGTGAGTAGTAATGGTCGGGACTTCCTGATCGTTCTTAGAAAAGAGATTCAGAAATTTAGAAAGCTACAAAGAACATGGAGGCTTTCCCTTTAAACTTGAAAAAGTTATAAATAAAAAAACCGGATCATGATCCGGTTTTTTTATTACTATAAAGGCACTCTGCTTACATATTCCTTCTATACTGACCTCCTACTTCAAATAAAGCATGAGTAATTTGTCCTAAAGAACACACTTTGGTTGCCTCCATTAATTCTTCAAAGAGGTTATCATTATTCACTGCTGCTTTCTTGATCTTTTCCAAAGTAACTTCTGCCTTAGATTCTTTCGCCTTATGCAAGGTTTCCAGAGTCTTTATCTGGTTTTCCTTTTCTTCTTCAGTAGCCCTGATAACTTCACCCGGCGTCACCGTAGGGGAACCTGTAGAACTTAAAAACGTATTAACCCCAATTATTGGATAATCACCATTGTGTTTTAAAGTCTCATAATAAAGGCTTTCTTCCTGTATCTTTCCTCGCTGGTACATGGTTTCCATCGCTCCCAGCACTCCGCCTCTTTCGGTTATTCTATCAAACTCTGTAAGTACAGCTTCCTCAACAAGGTCTGTCAATTCCTCGATTATAAAAGATCCCTGAATCGGGTTTTCATTTTTGGTAAGTCCAAGTTCTTTATTAATGATTAGCTGAATTGCCATAGCCCTTCTTACCGAAGCCTCGGTTGGAGTTGTGATGGCTTCATCATATGCATTAGTATGCAACGAATTACAGTTATCATAAATAGCATAAAGCGCCTGCAGAGTTGTTCTGATATCATTGAAATCGATTTCCTGCGCATGCAGAGACCTTCCAGATGTTTGAATATGATATTTTAGCATTTGTGCTCGCGAATTCGCGCCATATTTATACTTCAGGGCCTTAGACCATATTCTTCTGGCCACGCGCCCAATTACGGCATATTCAGGATCTACCCCGTTCGAGAAAAAGAAAGACAGGTTTGGTCCGAATTTATTGATATCCATCCCCCTGCTTAAATAGTATTCTACATAAGTGAATCCATTTGCAAGGGTAAATGCCAGCTGGGTAATAGGATTTGCACCAGCTTCAGCAATATGATAACCTGAAATTGAAACTGAATAAAAGTTTCTAACTTTCTCTTCTATAAAATATTCCTGCACATCTCCCATTAACCTCAGGGCGAATTCCGTTGAAAAGATGCAGGTATTCTGAGCCTGATCTTCTTTAAGTATATCTGCCTGAACAGTTCCCCGAACTACACTGATAGTTTCAGCCTTGATCTTTTCATAAACATCCTTTTCCAGAACCTGATCACCGGTTAAACCAAGCAGCATAAGCCCCAGACCGTTATTCCCCTCTGGCAATTCACCGCGGTACTTTGGTCTTTCTATATCATTATCGTCATAAAGCTCTTTCAGCTTTTGTTCTACCTTATCTTCGAGTCCGTTTTCTTTGATGTACTTTTCACAGTTCTGGTCTATAGCTGCATTCATAAAAAATCCTAACAACATAGGCGCAGGCCCATTAATGGTCATACTCACCGAGGTCATGGCATCTGCCAGGTCGAAACCAGAATATAATTTCTTGGCATCATCAAGACAACAGATTGACACTCCTGAATTTCCAATTTTCCCATAGATATCTGGTCGATGATCTGGGTCATTTCCATAAAGGGTTACAGAATCGAAAGCGGTAGACAACCGTTTTGCCGGCAAGCCCTGGCTAACATAATGAAAACGCCTATTAGTTCTTTCTGGTCCACCTTCACCGGCAAACATCCTGGTAGGATCTTCTCCTGTTCTTTTAAACGGGTAAAGACCGGCGGTATACGGGAATTCTCCAGGTACATTTTCCTGAAGGCACCAACCCAGGATATCTCCCCAGGCCTTATATTTTGGCAGCGCCACTTTCGGAATCTGGGTATGAGAGAGTGATTCTGTATGTGTATCTATGCTTATCTCCTTATCACGGACCTTGAAACTATATACCGGTTCCTTGTATTTAGTAACCTGCTCCTTCCAGGCCACGATCATTTCCCAGTTATATGGATCCAGGTCCATTTTTATTTTATCGAATTCTGCGAAAAGTAGTTTCAGAAAATCTGATTGGGATTCATCAGCGATCTCATAGATCTCATCCTGAGCTATTCCGTTCTTACTTAAATACTTTTGTTGATCTTCCCCAAATGCGGTATTGATCCCTGCAACCGTCTCTATAGTTTTATAAATACCGTATAATCGTTGAGCAACCTCTGTTTGTGTTCTGGCTTTTTCATCGTAACCGCGATTATTTTCTGCAATTTCTGAAAGGTAACGGGTTCTTTTTGGAGGGATCACAAAGATCTTTTCACTCATTTCTTTCGAAATTTCGAAAGTAGAGGTTAGTCCCGATTTAGTTTTCTCTTCAATAACATCCATGATGCTTTTATAGAGCGTATTCATCCCGGGATCGTTAAACTGGGAAGCAATGGTTCCAAATACCGGAAGCGTGTCTGCATCTGTATGCCATAACTGATGATTACGCTGATACTGCTTTTTCACATCTCTTAGTGCATCCTGCGCTCCTCTTTTATCGAATTTATTGATCGCAACAAGGTCTGCAAAGTCCAGCATATCAATCTTTTCCAACTGCGTTGCCGCACCGAATTCGGGGGTCATCACATATAGTGACACATCTGAATGGTCCAGGATCTCTGTATCACTTTGGCCAATACCAGAAGTCTCTAAAATGATGAGATCATAGCCCGAAGCCTTTAAAACATCTACAGCCTCAGCAACATGTTTGGACAGGGCGAGATTTGCCTGCCGGGTCGCTAGAGATCGCATATAAACGCGTTCATGATTAATGGAGTTCATCCTAATCCTGTCTCCCAGTAAGGCACCACCTGTTTTCTTTTTTGAAGGATCAACAGAAACAATACCAATATGCTTATCTGGAAAATCCATCAAGAATCTTCTTACCAGTTCATCCACTAAACTTGATTTCCCAGATCCACCAGTACCGGTAATTCCAAGAACCGGTGTGTTCTTCATTTTATAAGAAGCCTTGTCAAAATGTCTCTCGAATTCCTCATGCCTGTTTTCGGCAAGTGAAATAAGCCGGGAAATTGTATTTACATTCTTATGTCCTAGATTTTCTGCTACTTTATCTGAATCCTTTAAACAAGGAACTTCATTGTCTACTCTCTGGATCATATCATTGATCATTCCCTGCAGTCCCATCTCCCTGCCATCATCTGGCGAATAGATCCTGTCTATACCGTAATCCATCAATTCCTTGATCTCATCTGGAAGGATCACTCCACCTCCACCACCAAAGATCTTAATATGCCCTGCTCCTTTTTGATTCAGGAGATCATGCATGTATTTAAAATACTCTGTATGCCCTCCCTGGTAAGATGTCATAGCGATAGCCTGGGCATCTTCCTGGATAGCACAATTCACCACTTCGTCCACACTACGATCGTGGCCAAGATGAATTACCTCCACCCCGGTAGCCTGGATGATACGACGCATAATGTTGATGGCCGCATCATGCCCATCGAAAAGAGAAGCTGCGGTTACAATTCTTATTTTATTTTTAGGTTTATAGGGACTTTGTTGCTCCATTTTTAATTCTATCTAAAATTTCGACCTGCAATTTACGAAAATCGCAATGAAAAAGGGATTCTAAAATATTTTTCAATTCAAAAAATTCCTATAAAAAGCATAGTCTCAGGCTTCCCTAAATTCTACACAATAATCAAAACTGATAGTTTTAATATTATTATAACTTATGATGATGACAGGATGTACATTAAGCCATTATATTTGAAAAAAACCTTTTACATGAAAAAATTAATCGCTCTGGCTGGAATCCTGATCCTGACCTCCTGTGCAGAATTACAGCAAATTGCCACTCAGTTGCCAAATGGCTACGGGGTTACAGATAGTGAAATTAGTTCCGGACTCAAACAAGCCTTACAATTTGGAATAGACAAAGAAGTTAGCAGTCTCGCTAAGGAAGATGGATTTTTCAAAAATGAACTGGTTAGAATTACGCTTCCTCCCGAATTGCAAAAAGTAGATAAAACCCTTAGAGATATAGGACTTGATGCCCTGGCCGACGAAGGGCTAAAGGTTTTGAATCGGGCTGCCGAAGATGCGGTGGGTGCAGCAATCCCGGTATTTGTTGATGCAGTAAAAGGTATAAGTTTTGCAGATGCCCGAAATATATTATTGGGCGCAGATAATGCTGCCACCCAATACCTTTCAACCAGGACAGAAAAGGAATTATATTCCAGGTTCAATCCCATTATAAGCAATTCACTAAATAAGGTGGGCGCAACCCAGGTTTGGGAAAATATAATTCAGAAGTATAATGCCCTGCCCATCACCTCAAATGTAAATCCAGATCTGCCAGATTATGTTACCAGGGAAGCCCTGGATGGAGTTTTTATTATGATCGCACAGGAAGAAAAGGATATTCGAAATACACTTTCTTCCAGAACTACTGATCTCCTTAGGAAGGTTTTTGCCCTCCAGGATTAATAAGATAATACTGTTATCTCTAATATTTTAACATTTCCCGTGCTAATAGCTGCTATTTTAAAAGAACCTTAACTACCCGTTATGTTACTTTATAGGGATAGCTACTTAGTTTTGTTATGTGAAGTTAGAATAGATGAAGCACGAAAGTTTAAAATTATTTATGTTTAGAATATTCGAAAATAAGTCCCGCGAAGAGCGCCTGTGTGATAAGTATTCCCATTTAATGCAACGAGCTTACAAGCTCGCATTAATAGACAAGGAAAGAAGCGATCAAATAAACGCCAGAGCTAAGAAGATCCTGGCAGAATTAAGAAGAATGAATTGTAGTTTGGTGGAATCTAGGAGTGAAACTGCTTAAAATAATCCATCGCTTTTAGTAGCCGGCTACCATACCAGCTAAATGATTCACCGTCAACAATCAATACTTTAGCTCCAGATTCTTCAAATTCTGGTATATGCTTGTCTTCAAAAGGATATGGTTCTGAAGACAGTAGACAAATTTCCGGATTAAGATACTTCAATTCATCAAAACTCGTTTCAGGATATCTTTCCTTAGTAAACACGTTATTGAATTTGTTCAATTTCAGCATTTCGTTAATAAAGGTACCGCGGCCGGCTACCATTAATGGATCTTTCCATATAAAGTAAGCCACGCTTCTTTCTTTAGAATTATCTACTAATTTTTTAAGACTTTTTTCTTTTAACTGAATGGACTTCACCATGGTTTGAGCTAGTTCATCACGATCGAATATCTTCCCGTAGTCCAGCATCAGGTCATAGGCATCTGTAAGTGTAGCAACGTTGGATATGTGGACCGGCGCTAAGTTCTCCAGTTCCTCAACCATGGATTTCGTATTTTCTTCCTTATTACAGAGAATGATATCTGGTTTGAGCTCTTTAATTTTGCGAAGATTTACTTTCTTGGTACCCCCAACACTGGTTTTTATATCTTTCAGGCCAGCGGGATGAACACAATAGTGCGTAATTCCTACCAGCGAACTTTCCAATCCCAGATCTACGATTAATTCGGTTTGACTGGGGACTAATGAAACTATTCTGGAAGGAGTTTTTTTCAGCTCAATTGTTCGGCCTAATTGATCCTGAATTTCCATGGTAAAGAATTATAATTTATCCAGCTCTTCGGCCATCTGGTTTTGCATGGCTTCTGCCTTGGCCCCGGCGATCTCGGCGAAGTTCGAAGAATCTGAAGCATAAATGATCTTGCGGGAAGAATTTACCAGCAAACCAACATTCTTAGTGATTCCATATTTACACACCTCTTCCAGACTTCCCCCCTGTGCGCCTACCCCGGGAACTAACAGGAAATTCTCCGGAATGATCTTACGGATATTTGCCAGGTATTCGGCCTTGGTGGCACCTACCACATACATCAGGTTTTCAGAATTCTGCCAGCCTTTTGAGGTCTCTATCACTTTCTTATACAATTCATCCTCCCCCATCTTCAGGGTTTGGAAATCGAAAGCACCTTCATTAGACGTGAGCGCTAATAAGATCGTATGCTTATTAGTGAATTCCAGGAATGGCTCTACTGAATCCTTACCCATATATGGAGCAACTGTAATCGAATCGAACCCAAGATCATCAAAAAATGCCCTGGCATACATACGGGAAGTATTGCCAATATCACCCCTTTTCGCGTCGGCGATGGTATAGATTTCCGGATATTCAGAATGTAGGTAGTCGATCGTTTTTTTCAGGGCTTTCCAGCCATCAGCGCCTATAGCTTCATAAAAGGCAATGTTGGGTTTATAAGCCACACAATACTCATGGGTCGCATCTATGATCGCTTTATTAAAACTAAAAACAGGATCTTTTTCAGAAAGTAAATATGTGGGGATCTTTTCCAGGTCTGTATCCAGACCAACACATAAGAAAGATCGCTTTTTAAAAATTTGCTCCGTAAGTTCCTGTGAAGTCATAATATGCTATTTCGGTTGTTATCTGTTAACATCAATTATTACATTATGCGTCTGATGTTACATAAAAAAATCCCCTGGCCACAACCAGGGGATTAAATATTCTGTTTAAAGTATATCTGAGTTTTCCTTCAGCTTCTCGGTATTTTCTGCTAATTGTAACTCATCGATGATCTTCTGGATATCACCATTGATGATATTTGAAAGATCATATAAAGTAAGATTGATCCTGTGATCTGTCACCCTGCTCTGCGCATAGTTATAGGTCCTAATCTTAGCACTACGGTCTCCACTGGAAACCATTGAATTTCGCTTAGCGGCATCGGCCTCCATCTTTTTGGCCAGTTCCATTTCGTACAATCTCGAACGTAATACGCGGAATGCTTTCTCCTTGTTCTTATGCTGAGATTTCTGATCCTGACACTGCGCCACCAATCCTGTGGGTTCGTGAGTAAGCCTTACCGCAGAATAGGTCGTGTTTACCGACTGGCCACCGGGACCAGAAGAACAGAAATAGTCTATTCTTACATCCTTTGGATCTATCTGCACGTCGAATTCTTCAGCTTCAGGTAGTACCATAACCGTAGCGGCCGAGGTATGCACTCTTCCCTGGGTCTCAGTTTGAGGAACTCTTTGTACACGGTGAACACCGGCCTCAAATTTCATGGTTCCGTAAACATCTTCTCCAGAGATCTCAAAGATCATCTCCTTAAATCCACCACTGGTACCTTCACTAAAATCTACGATATTATGACTCCAGCCCCTGCTTTCCACATATTTAGTATACATACGGTAAAGATCTCCTGCAAAAATACTGGCTTCATCACCACCGGTACCCGCACGAATTTCCATCACGACATTCTTTCCGTCCTCAGGATCTTTAGGAATAAGCATCATTCTTATCTTGTCCTCAAGTTCCGGCAGTTGTGCTTTTGCTTCTTCCAGTTGCAGCTTAGCCATATCGGTCATTTCGGGATCACTCCCATCTGCAATGATCTCTTCGGCTTCCTGGATATTTTCGGTCAAGCTGAGGTATTTCTCGCGCTCATCCATCAAGGCTCTTAGGTCCTTATACTCTTTATTTAATTCAATATATCGCTTCTGGTCTGAAATTACATCCGGCTGAATAATCAAATCGTTCACCTCATCAAACCGCT
>JBFGDP010000040.1:0-12891 GCA_041580575.1 Christiangramia sp. | reverse complement strand
TTTTAACCCAGGAAATTAAAATCATGCTGGAGAATCAACGGGATAAGATTTCAAAAACGATTAGGCAAATCAAAATTCTCGAAGATCTTAAAGCTTAAAAATAAACAGCCGGTCAATTAAACCGGCTTTAATTTTTCTTATTTAGAAAACTAATTTTTAACTACAATTAATTCTGCTTTGGCTCCGGTTAAAAGGTTCCATTCCTTTACAGCCAATTGTTCACCTTTTTCACTCAACACTCTTAATTCTGCAGTATTAGGACCGGAACTTCCCTGATTAAGGGCTACAAACTGTATACTGTTGAAACCATCCTGTAAGGTTACCAGGATGGGCTGGAATCCGGCATGTAAATTTACGCTAGCAGCTACCATTTCCCCATTCACAAATATTTGAACTTTATCACCGTCTATATATTGGTGATCTCTGCAATAAACTTCTACAAATCTACCCTTGGTCACAACATTACCCAGGCTCTGATCTCTCCTATATTCTTCTTTTATCTCCTTATCCTTGCTCCACTTCTTTTTCATCGCATCTGCTTCGGTCAGGAGACCCTTTGGATTTTCTCTAAGATCTATAGGTTTAGGTTTATCCTTTAAGAATCTACTGTCTGTAGTTGTTTCTTCTCTTTTTAAAATTGGAAATCCTGTAGAATTAGATTCTTCAGCTTTAATAACCCTGCCGGTATTGGTAGTCCTGGGAATTTCAATCTGGGCAGATGCCGCAAATCCAGAGATTAGAAAGCAGATAAAAAAAATATTGATCTTCATGTTATTAGATTGATTCTATGTTATAGTATCAAAAATACCGCCAAATTTTTATACCCATTCTTTAAATTCAGGAATATTTAAGATAGCCCAGGTCATTTAATGAAATAGGACCAGAAGTCAGTTATTATTGATTCCTGGTCCAACGAAATTTTTACACTCCTAATCCTTAGGGAAATTCAGGATCAGATTTTATTTCCTCAATTTGAGCTACGTGACGCGCTGTATGCCCGGCCATGAACAATACGGTTTGATAGGCATCTATTTTACCAAAGGGAAATTCATTCACATAATTGCGCATGTCTACATCTGAGTCTTTAAGCCAGTCTACTATATCTTCCCGCTGATCTTTAAATGCTTCCAGTGCCTCATCTGCTTCAGAAAATTTCCCCGAAGGTTGAAATTGATCCTGCGTTTTAATTTGACTGCTTCTATCAGTGATAAAGCCCACTATCTCTTCATCGGTCATTTTCACTTCAGCCTTTTGATCTGGAGTTTCGCCTGCTGCTATGCGGGCTTCTAGCATAGATTTTAAAGCACCTTCAACAATAATTATATGCTCAACGATCTCTGCCACAGACCAGCTATCCTCAGAAGCCTTAAAAGACATTTGTTCTTCAGATAAGCCATTAACTTCCTCCTGAAGTGCATCTTTGGTTTCGTCCAGATATTCAAATATATCTGTTTCCATAATTTGCGACATCACCATTGTATTTTCCTTAGTACCCTGACAGCTTTCATGCTTCACAAAGTCTGAACTAAAGAAAGCCAGGCTCAAAAATGTGATTAAAATTTTCATGATCAAGTTTTTAAATTAATAAAATGTTCTACTTTTTTTTCTTTAAATAAGTGACATAAGTTCTTAGTTCCCTGAATTTTTGATCTTCCTCTTCAGAAAAAATATACACATCGCAAAAGGCATATTTTTTCTTTTTCCCCGGTTCCACGAAAAATTCAACAATCCCCTCTACTACAGATTTTTCTTTCGCTACAATTATTTCTATAACCTTGATCTCAACTGGACCGCCCAGTTTCATTCGGTCTAAAGATTTTTCAAAATCTTTTTTTCCAGAGATGGTCTTTTCTCCTACAATCTTCCATTGCACATCATCGGTCACGCTATTACATAGAAATTCTGTATCACAACTGGCGAAAGCCTTATTCAGTTTTTTTATCAAATTTTCCCTGTCTGCCATACCCTAGTTATTCTGTTCGATCAAAGACAAAATATTGCCGGCCGGATCCCTGAACCAGGCGATAGCAGGACTGTCTCCTCCCCTATGAATTCCTTTTTCATCAGTTTTCAGGTTATCTTTAAAAGTCTCGAACTTTACTCCTTTTTCACTTAGAATATCCACCTGCTTTTCAATGTCTGGGACATAAAAATTAAGAACGGTAAATTCTGCCGGTTCATGATCCTCCTTTGGATATATCAAAACAGAACAATGCTGTGGATCCAGTTCTAAAAATCCCATTTGATTATTTCTTGTCTTCATCCCCAGGATTTCCTCATAAAACAATTTTGTTTTCTTAATATCATTGGTAGAAAATGAAGAAAAAGCATCACAATTACTAAGCATGAGACTGACTTTAAGGTTCTTACCTTATAAATTTACATTATTATTTTCGATTTTTTTAAATTGTTTATCCATGGTTCTTCCTGGGTAATAAGCTTCAAGAATCGCATACAATTCCAAAGAGTCCCCTATAATTTAAACCTGTTCTAGTTGGAAAACCTTAAATTTGACAGCAATTACAGATCAATTAAATATGGAAGTTCAGGAAATACTGAAGCAAAATTCAATAGCGAATCGTTTTATTTCTCAATTACGAGATACGGGTATTCAAGGGGATCGCATGCGTTTTAGAAGAAATATTGAACGACTTGGGGAGATCATGGCTTATGAGTTAAGTAAAGAACTGGTATTTAAATCTAAAGTTGTAGAAACACCTTTGGGAAAGGCCAATGTCCCGGTGCCAGAAGAGGACCTGGTAATATGCTCTATCTTAAGGGCAGGTCTGCCATTACACCAGGGTATTTTGAATTATTTTGACGATGCGGAAAATTCTTTTATTTCGGCTTATAGACATCATCCCGATAATGATGAGAAATTTGAGATTTTGGTAGAATACCTGGCTTCACCTTCCATAGAAGGAAAAACCCTAATCCTGGCCGATCCAATGCTGGCAACAGGAAGGTCTTTCAGCAATGTTTTGAAGGCGTTAGAACCAATGGGAAAACCGGCTAAAATCCATCTTGTTTCTGTAATAGGTTCAGAAGAGGGTATAGAATATCTCAAAACAGTGTTCCCTAAGAACTCAAAGTTATGGATCGCTACGATAGATAAAGAACTGAACGGTAAAGGTTATATCGTTCCCGGTCTTGGAGATGCCGGTGATCTATGCTACGGAGGAAAATTACAGCATTAAAAAGGATAACCTATTGCAAAGTTAAAAACAGGACTGGCAATGTCATTTACCCATCTTTCTCCCAGCGGTTCCCGGGGATCGTGCAATGGAACGGCCAGGTCGAACCTTATTACAAAACTTTGAATATCTATTCTTAGACCGGCGCCAGCCCCAATGCCCAGTTCTGTAAGAAAATCTGATTCGAATTTACCATTTTGACCGTTGTCGTTAGTCGTTTCCGGCTGGGCATCAGAGGTCCACACATTCCCTGCATCCACGAAAAAAGCTCCATTTAAAAATTGTACTATTGGAAACCTGTATTCAGCATTTGCCTCAGATCTTATATTCCCTGTTTGATCCCGGTATCCGATATTCTCTGCTTCACTATCCCCGGCCGTAGGATCAAAAGTACCAGGACCTAAAGACCTGGTTCTAAAAGCACGTACACTGTAAGGCCCACCGGAGAAATATTGTTTGCTAAATGGCAACACATCTGAATTTCCATAAGGCAGACCATATCCTGCAAATAGCCGGGTTGCAATTGTTTGTTGCTTCCCAAATCTAAAATGATATCTAAGATCCATGTCCAGTTTAGCATATTGAGCATATTCCAACCCAAGCACTTCCTTATTACCATCCTCAGCCTCTTTTCCAAAAAGACTCATGGTATTCCCGGCCATATCGAAAGTGGAATTTAGAAAAAACACATGTTTTTTACTGGTATCGATCAATCCATTATAAGTAAAAGAATATGTTAGTCCCGCAATGAATTCCTGATCGAAACTGCTTTTCAAAAACGGATTTTCGTCAAGAATCTTCTGAAATTCCTCGCTAACATTCGTTAAGCTTACATATTTTAAATCTATAGGATTAAATTCATGGGTTACATATCTATTCGCGTTCCAATAATATCCAAATGCTGAATTTAGGGAAGTAAGGGAAAATAACCGGCTCCTGGTCAAATAATCTGCTCCCAGGCTAATGCGGGTCTTAGGGATATCATATTTAAAAAAGTTCTTACTAAAACTAACCGGAAATAATAACCTGGGTATGATAAGGTCATTAGAAATGCCTAGTTGCAGGGAATTGCTACCTGGAGCACCGGAAGTACCTTGCTGGAACTCATAGCCAAAATTAGCTCCAATATTAAGCGTCTCCCCGCCCTTGAATAAATTTCTATTGGCAAAAGTAAGCGCAAGGTGCGGTCCCGTAAAACTATTGGATTTTGTTACGGCTTGCAGTTCAGCCCTAATGGCTCTTTTCTTAAGAGGTGATAAAAATATATTCGCCTCCAAAAGCCCAAGATTGTTTGTAGCCAGGGTATCTATCTCATCATACCGAATATTCACAAATTTATATACCCCAATAGTACCGAGTCTTCTGCTGGTATTTCTCGATTTTACAGGATCATAGTAATCGCCTGTCTCCAGCAAGATATAGGGATCCAGGTATTTAGGTTTAAAGAAAAGTTCGTCCTGGAAGTAATTCTTATGCTCGTACCGTTTATAATTCCTGGTTAATGAATCCTCATCAACATTATAATTTACATATACATTTACATTAGAGATCTCATATGGAATGACAGCCTTAGAAGGAACATCTTTTTTAAGTCGCAAAAAAAGATCGAACTTTTTTTGATCGTATTGATTGGTATCTGCTTCAAAAATCAGGAAACCTGGATTGAAGTTATAATATCCATCTTTCTTTAGATGAAGGTCTATACGTTCACGCTCCTGCTTGAATTTAGGGAGGTCAAATCTCATTCCCTGCTCCAACAGCGTCTTATCCATTTTTTCCTTAATATCCCGATAGACCAGTAAAGAATCTGAATCCAACTGATATGTTTCCATGGTATAAGGCTCAGGAACCATCAAAGTATAAGAGGCAGAGGCGGTTTTTGAGTCTTCATTTGTTTCTGAATCTGAACTAGCCCTACTATAGAAGAATCCTCTATTTTCAAGCCTGTTCAATAACAGGTCCTCTGTATTTTTTAGATTAACGTCTGAAAGGTAAACAGGCTCTTCACCCAGTTTATTATTTAAGAACTTATTTATGAAACCCGGATTTTTTCGTTGGGATTTATAATAGAAATATAACCCAGGGCGCATCCCTAAAATTTTTGAATTAGGTTCCGGTCTTAAAACGGCATTTAATTCTGCTTCCAGTTCTGGCCTGTCGGTGATCGTAGTATTTGCCTCCAGTTGTATATTTGCACCCGTATAAAGATATTCATCCTCTGGAATGAATTTTTCCACACTACAGGCAGAGAACATTCCCAGAGAAAGAGAGATCAACAAATATTTAATTTTTATTTTCAAGGTCGTCTTGTTTTTGATCTGAAGCGGCTTCATCTTTTACACTCTCCATGACCGCTTTTTCAAACATATTTTTGAATTTATTGAATTCTTTGGTAAAAATCAGGGCGATACCACTTACCACAACCTGCCCGTCTATTACATTTTCAAATTGGCTGCGACTGAAACCTTTAAGTCTCCAGATACCGTTCTCGTCTAATAGATAAGAGATACTAACATTCCCAATCAAAGGACTTGCTGCCTGACCTGCCTGGTTCCCTCCCTGTATATCCACTTCACTACCAACTTCAACGATCAACCGGTCTTCAAGAAAGGCTTTTTGTGCGCTAATACCCAGTTGCGTACGTTCTTCCGGACTTTCGCCCTGGTAATCGGTGAAGCTATCTACATCAAAATTAAGTTTCACACCGCTTTCTCCAAGAATCTTGCTGGAAAGCATATTTAGTTGATCAGATAATGCCGAGTTCAGGTTGTCTCTGGCAACAGCCAGGGTTCCTCCTGAGCTTCCGTCGCTACCCGATGCCGGAAAGAATCGATTTAGGACCAGTAATGAGAATACCTGTTTATTCAATTCCTGTTCCTGATTATTCAACTGCTGCACTCTGCCAAAGATCTCACCACCGGCTATTCCTTGTTGCGCTTCGGGCATATCCAATCCAAAACTGATCTTAGGTTCCATAAGGTCTCCATCAATATTTAAATAAACCAGGAACGGTAATTTTTGACGGTATCTATCTGCACTTCCGGCATCTGATCCTGAAATTTGTGTAGCCATTAATGCAGAAGCCGAGGTTTCAACCCTGTAAATAGCCCTTACATCCAGTTGTGCATCAAAAGGATCGCCGGCCCAGGAAACACGACTGCCATCGGCGATTTCGAATCTTCTCTTCACCAGGTTATAAAGGCTCATCTCATAAAAACCATCATTGATCTCATAAATTCCGGTTAGCGAAGTACGCCCATTGGGATACATATTAAAGAGAAGATCGCCCTCACCCTGAACCTGGAACTTGTCACCAGTTTCCGGATTAATGATCACATTGAATTTCGCCCCTTCAACTACAGATATTCTAGCAAATATGTCGTAACCTGAGACCACATAAGATTCTTCTTCAGTTTGCGATAGAATGGCGTCTGGGTTCTCTTTATTTACAAAGATCACTACTCCTTCGCGATCCTTGACCTGAAGTTCTGTTTCGGGCACAACATAGGTAAAATTGGTGCTTTCATTAACCTCCATGTTCATATTTACTTTGGGTAAATTAAGGTCACCGGTTATCTGGGCATCTACATCCACCACGGCAGTTCCATAAAATAAATTATTATCTTCCTCTGTAGAATTCAGAAGTTTGAAATCTTGTGCCTGTACGTCCAGATTAAAAGTCGGATTTAAAAAGGTTTCAGTATAAACCTCCCCGTTCACAATGATTGAGTTACTGTCTGCATCATTAATTTTGAAGCTATCGAAATAAATTCCTTTATTATCTATCCTAAGCTTTTCACTGGGCAAAGTAAAGCCTGCATTTAAATAGGCTATATTGAATTTAGCCTGATCAAAATTCAGATTACCACTATATACAGGATCCAGCACAGTTCCGTTTAGTTCAAAAAGACCTGAAAAACTTCCGCTGGCATTTTTGATCTCTCCTTTGGAAAACCCTTCCAGGGCCGTCATCTTAACCTTATTCAACGCCAGGGTTAGATCAAGGTTGGCAGAAGGCTCGGCAGCCCGGTAAGAACCGGTGAGATCAAGGTCTACCTCCCCTCCCTTTAACGCGAGATCAAAATCATAGGTGCTAAAACCGGTAGAATTACCTTCCAGGCTAAGCGTATTAAGATCTACACCCAGTATTTTAAAATCATTGATCTGTAAATCTGCCAGCAAACCGGTTTCTCCAAAAGGTTCTTCATAAACAATATTGCCGTTTAGCTGCCCGGTAGCTAATTGCTCCTCGGGGTTGAGGTAATTCAATAATGCCTCCAGTTTGAATCTTCTGAAATCAAGACTTAAATGCTCTTTTTCAATACCAGGTTTATCATTACTTAGCTGCATTTCCTGATCATTTCTGAAAATCCTGAAGTTTTCAAAGTTTAAATAATTTGTATCGAAGCTAATGAGATTGTTTTCGTCGATACTCCATTCTTTTGTGTTGAGCACAAGGTCCTGAGGATTAATATGATATCGTAGGGTATCCCCTCGAAAATCCAGTTCAGAATTAAGGTGGACCAAACGGGTTTTATCATAGAATGAAGAAAAATCCAGGTTCAGTTTTCGTTGATCCACTGTCCCGCTGAGGATCGTTTCCTTTATTGCCAGAGGGCCAGCATCTAATGAATTAAAGGCAAATTCAAAATTGAGGTCATTGGGATCAGATTGCATTTTAAATTTTAAACTATCAATCTTACTGTTGTAATAATTAACATATGGAATGGATACAAAAGCATCCAGCACCCGGTCATTCTCCCGAAAGTCTACATGAATATCCACGGTATCCAGTTCTTCCAGATTAACCAGGAACACTTCATTTAATATAGGCGCCTGACTGATGGTAGCATCCAGCTTTAGGTTTACCGGATTATGGATGGTGTCTTCGCGGAAGCCTTCAGAAATATATCTTTTAAAATGCCGGTTAATAGCATTAGAAAAAGCTACAGGGCTCGCATTAGATTGCAAGTTAAGATCAAGGATGCGGTTAGTAATATTTACAGCCGTAGTATCTTCTCTTACATAGGCAGACGCATCAAAACTCCCCAAAAGGTATGTTTCATTATTATAGACCGCAACACCGTCTTTGATCTTTGCTTCAAGCTCGTAAGCTGTCGCATTCCCCGTAAACCAACCGGTCAGGGAAAAACCGGTCTTGATCTCGTTCCGGGTAATCCCCAGTTCCTCCAGATCTGCCCCGGCCACTTCAAGGTTAAAATCGAACCTTGGGGACACTGAGTCCAACTGTACCAAGGTCTCTGAGTTCATGTTAAGATTGGTATCCTTATAGTTTAGCGATATTGGACCACGTCCATCCTTAAGCTCACCTTTTATTTCAATCTGTCTGAATTCATAGTTATTATAAGTGAAAGATGTAATTTTCGAATCAAAATTTGCATTAAGATCGTTGATGCTGCTTCCGCTTCCTGATGCCTTCAGGTTTATTTGCAGATCTCCCAGTGCTTCATTTTGAAGTAGGGTTCCCAGAGCGATGCTGTCACCCTGGATTTCGGCATCGAACACAATTTTATCCTGTACATCAAATTTTCCAGCAATCTTAATGCTACCCAGGTCTGTTATTACAATTGAATTCGTTTTGATCTCAGAGGTAGATCCTGCAATACTTCCATTTAAGCGAATCTGTGTGGGTAACTGGATGCCGACTTCCTTCTCCTTGATAAATTTCTGAAGGTCTTTTCGGTTAGAGTTTAACTTTAGATCAGGTATGTTAAAAGCAATTTTTTCAGGATCCTGGAGATTTATAATAGTACCATTAGCCGAGATAATGGTATTACTCCATTTAAGTCTCAAAGATTGCAGATCCAGGCTGGCAAGTTTACCTGATGCTATTAAGCTTCCTGTAATTGGCGACGTAGACAGGGATTTGAAATATTCGTTCTTGCGCAAATCTGGCTGAAAACGATATATATCCTTTAGATCCAGAATAATATTTTCCAGGTCTATATTCAAATTGGCGTCACCTGGTTGTTTAATAAAGCTGTTAAGACTGTTGTAATCTACGGCTATCTCACCGCTAAGACTATTTTGATTAACATTAAGGCCTATCCCCGATAATTCTATTTTTTGATCTGTAATTACCGCATTTATATTGAATTCATTTAGCTCGATCCCCGATGCCTCCTTAAATCTGAATTCTTCTATGGTAAGGCTCGCTCTTTTATCTGCGTAATTTAAATTTTCCGCAGAGAAAGTTAGACTATCAAGTTTAACTGCATCAGGGTCAAAAACTCCTTTTTCTACGCTGGCATTATTTAAGACGTAGTTCAAGGAATTGTTTTGCAGGTTAACCCCGGTAATGTTAACATTCCAGTCTGGCCAGTCAAAATCTGAGGCGGAGCTTTTTTGTTGACTTTCTTCCGAAGCAGACTTCTGCATTCTTAGAGTGATTTGGGATTTAGAAAGTTCAATCCCTTCACTTTTTATCAACTGATCTTTCAGATCGAATTCTGTATTGTCTAACCCGAAATGGGCTATATCAAGACTGGTATATAGAGAATCCGGTTGTGAATCATAAACACCTTTGACCTCTGAAAATTTCAGGTTTTTAATATTGATGACCGGCAACGGAATCTCTTCAGAATCACTTTCAGGGAATGGTTTGGTTTGTTTGTAATTGATAACTGCTTTACTGAGCAAAGCATTATTCACCTTGAAGATCATGTTCTGGAGATCTGTTTCAGAAAATTCAAGATGCAGATTGTCAAAATTTACTTGTGAATCTATTCCAGAAACCTGGTCATTATAAATTAGGTCGAAATCCTTAAGATCTATATTTCCAATGTTAATACTCATGGGAGTTGCAGTGGAGTCTGATGTGGCCGCAGTCGCGGTTGAGTCTGAAGCATATGGCACGGTAAGAAACTCATAATTAAATCCACTCAATGAATCTTTCCTGTAGATCCTGGCTTTTACCCGGGACACCTCCAGCTGATCAAGATCAAAGCTGTTACCTTTAATAAGTGGTAAAAAGGGAATATTAGCAGAAAGATTTCCCACATAAGCGAGCGTGTCTCCCGCCGGGCTTAGAATGAGCAAATCGTCTACCTGGATATCACCATTAAATTTTACAAATAACTTTTCCAGTTCGATCTGTCCACCTGTTTTCTCTTCTATGGAACTAATCACTTTATCCTTTATGATATTCTGGCCCCATGGGCTGCGTATAAAAAGAATGACCAGGAGAAGAAAAATAAGAATTCCCAGGAAGATCTTTCCCAGTATTTTTAATATTTTAATCAACCTGGCTTTAGAATTAGACAATCAGAAAATTTTAGGATTTTTTCAAAGTTATCGTTTAGAGGTTATTTCCCGAAGCTTCAAAGGATCATATTCTAATAAACTTCTGTTAAAATACCCCCTTTTAGTGGTTTTAAACCAATATATCCATCCGTAAAATCTTAAAAAAGTGTGGATTTTATTTACAGCTTATTATGGAAATTCTACAGTTTTATCCTCTCATTAAACCATTTAATAATAAAGAGAAATTCAAATTCTATGGTATAGTTGAACTGTGAGATGTCTGCATACCCCTATGATAATAAAGGTTTTGAGGATAATGAACCATCCCGGCAAATTCTTATTAGCTTCCGGTGTTATATGTGTTTTGGAGTAATGGCATTATTATCGCAATCTATCACTAAGGTAAATCAAACTAAAAATCAACTTTAAATTTTAATATTACCATTTATGAAAAGAGTTATAACTGTAACAGTTTTGGCAGCAACAATGCTAACTTCATGTGTTTCCAAAAAAAAGTATGTCGCTTTAGAAGGTGAATTAAATGATACCCGCAGTACATTGCAAAAGACCCGGGTGGAAAAAGAAGAAATTGAAGATAAATATGCGCTTATTGAGCAACGAGTTGCTGAATATAATGCCAAGATCAATTCTCTGAAAACAGAAAACGACGGGATGATGGAGATGAATGATCTTACGGTAATGTCTAAGAACACTAAAGACAAAATGCGTAAGACGATCGCGAAGATGGATCCCGAAAAAGTAAAAGGAGCTGAAACTCTGGAAGATTCTATTAACCTTGCGGTATCTTATAACTTAAAGAAAAATATTACCGAAGGTGCAGATGAAGACGATATCGAAATTAGTGTAGACGAAACTGTGGTTATGATCAATGTTTCTGATAAACTTCTTTTTGGTAGCGGAAGCTATAGAGTAACCAAAGAAGCTCAGCCATTACTTAAAAAGTTAGCTGAAGTGATTAATAGTGAACCTGCTATGGAAGTTATGATCGAAGGTCATACAGATGACCGCACCATGGTAAAAGACTCCTATTTAAAGGATAACTGGGACTTAAGTGTTAGAAGAGCAACATCTATAGTAAGATTGCTGCAGGATAAATATAATGTAGATCCTTCAAAGCTGATCGCTGCAGGAAGAAGTAGTTACCAGCCACTTGTTGAGAATACAAACAAGGATAATATGGCAAAGAACCGTAGAACAAGAATTGTTATTATTCCTAATCTTGATAAATTCTTCGCTATGTTAGAAGGTGATGCTTCTGTAGCTAAAAATTAATAATTACCAAAAAAGTTTTAAAAGAGGGAAAATCTTAGGTTTTCCCTCTTTTTTATCTTTTAATATTTTCTGGTAAGCAACCTATTTCAACATGTATACATTTTACATTAATTTAATAAAGGCTGCGTATCGTATTCTTCAAACAAAGCTTAGCAATAAACCTAATGGATTTGGTTATACACTGTATACTTAGCTAAGATTTACAAAAAGTTGAACCAATTAATATTTTGTTGAGTCTCAAAAATCTTCTGAGATTTTACAAATCTTCAGAGACGTCTATATTTTTCCATTTGATTATTATACCGAAACTTAATTATAAGGTCTGAAAGTTTCTTACATAATTATTCCTACACTTAAATTTCCGGCGATCGATATTATTTATTAAAAAATATTAAAAGAATATGCATTTTATCGATTATATTTGTGCTTAAGCGATTTAATTTAAATTAATCCTTATGTTTATACTATGTTAAAATTGCTACGCCAGATATCCTTCCTATTCCTACTGTGCCTTGTAACGTCTCAAGTTGCTGGCCAGAACAGTGCATCTGCGAGTTTTACAGCATCGGTAAGGATTATTGAACCGGTAGAGATCAATACGGTGAGTAACATGAATTTTGCAAATATAGATGCAAGGACTGGCGGGACGGTGACTTTAAATCCTGATAATACCAGGACTGTAAATGGTGACGTACAATTAAATACGGCTGATCAGATATCTGCTGCAGAATTTGAAATTAAAGGACAGCATGGCCGGGCCTATGATCTTCAAATTCCCCAGGGTGATTTTATTATGAGTAATGGGACGAGTGAAATCAAATTAAAAGATTTTAAAATTTCTCAGCTTCCAGAAGAGTTAAGCACCTCCACTCAAAAAATAAGAATGGGCGCTACTATAGAAATAGAACCTAACCAGGAACCCGGGCAGTATATTACCCCTACCTCTTTAGAAATTACAATAAGCTACAACTAGCCTTCCTCTTTACGTAAGTATAATCTTCTTTTACTTAATTCCCGTATTATTAATAATTAGTTAAATAAATAGGAAATTTAAATTCCTTTACCGAGCATAATTTGCCTTTTAACGAATTTAATCTGCGCCTCAACGATTAATTTTGGTAGGATAGTAAACATAGTCGCA